>JAACDH010000293.1 GCA_009936995.1 Rhodobacterales bacterium | reverse complement strand
GAGCCGGACGCAGCGAAGAACGCCCAACTGGCGTTGTGCATCGAAATTACCCAAAAGTGCGTATCACTGGTGGCATTAAGCACGTACAACAGAGTCTTGATGGCGTCGAACCCCTCGACCCGACGAGACCACGCGCGGTGCAGTCCCCGCAGAACAAAGGCGCGTCGAGGCAGCTCATCTAGGGAAGCAACCAACTCGGCCGTCGTAGAGGCGATTGGAACCCCGGCGACCTTAGAGAGCCAATCAAGACCTTGCTTTTCGGTGACGAGATGATCAAGTAATTCGTCTTCGGTGGGTTCGAATCCGCTGTCGCGTAGGAGGTCGGCGACTTGCACACAAGCGGTCTGCTTTCCAGCGCCTCTATCGCCCACAACGGCCACCAAGCCACGCCGGTGCTCCTCGCGCCAGGCCACTAGCGCGCCGGCGACCTCAGGCCCCAGCTCGGCGCGCTCAAACCAGTACTCTCGATCCGTCGGTCCACCGGAGATAAGACGGGTGGTGGCGGTATCGATGCAGGTAAATTTCTGCTCTTCGGGGTCGTCGCGGTATCGGTTGATGGCCTGCAGCATCCAGGCTAGCCCAGAGCGGTCTCGACCCAGCGCCCACATCAGATTGCGAGCGGTATCGGCCATGAAAAACATCAAGATACCCAGACTCCTGGGCGCCTTTGCCAGGTCGTTCTCGGCGGGCTTGGCCAAAAAGGACACCACCGGGCTGTCTTGGTTTCGGAGCTGAACGCGCTGCTGGAGAAAGGGCTGCCAGAGATGAAGCAAGCTCAGCGTCAGCACGAGCAAGGCGACGGTGAAGCCCAGCGAGACCAGGCCAGTGATGACGTCTAAGCCCAGCACATCCCAGAGGAGATAGACCACAAATCTGCGGGCAATGAGCAATCCGACGACCCACGAGAAGCTCTTTTTGGCGAGGCCCCATGTTTCGCGACGGAGTAACATTAGGGCAGGCCGCACCTGATCGTTGGGGACCACTCCCAGATCGAAACCCGCCCGCAAGGCCCGGTAGAGCACCACCTGCAGGTAGACGTGAACGACCAGTCCGGCCTCGGGGATGGCGGCGCCCAGTCGGCTGACCAATAGGTAGCCCAGCATCAAATCTACAACGGCCCGAAAGAATCTGGCCATGGGGTCGTGCAACACCAACATATCGGAGAGACGAAGCTCGGGGCGAACACTGCGGATTCGATCGCAGACTATCTTTGCAGTACCGAGGGCCTGAGCCCGCGCCCAGCCCCAAATGGTCAAGCCCAACATCAGCCACGCGCCCATGACCACTGTCGCGCGAACCACATTGAAGTTCGTCAGATGACCCGGCAACGACAGGATATCGCCGCCGCGTTCTCGGACGCGCATCCACACGCTGGGAATGAGCAGCGAGAACTCCTGCACCACATCCTCGAACAAGTAACTGTAGTCATGTTCTCTTTCTGCGCCGCTGATCCACGGATTCAGAGCGCGCCTGGATTCGCGTACCTCGCCCAGTCCACGCAGCACGGCGTCGCGCTCGCGCACGGCGGCCTCGACCAAGGCGTCCGCAGCAGCCTGCTCACGCTCAAGCTCATCCGTCCAAATCTCGAGTTGACTGCGCAGCTGCTCTCGTATCATCACGTCGGATGTGCTTCGAACCAGCCCCTGTGCCTGTTCGATGCGACGGGTATCCGCGGCCACGCTGGACTCGACAGTTAGGGCGATGTCTCGCGCCCGCGTGAGTGGCGCTCCCCACCCCGCGGGGTTCTTACGGAGTTGGCTGGAGAGCGCTCGATTCCGTCGATACGACGCATCCGCGTCTACTGTTCTTCGACGGTCCTCGAGGCTGTCAACATCCGCCTGAAACAGCGCGATCTCGTTGTCGATCTGCTGCGAGATCAGGTCTGCCGCCTGGCTCTGCTTGATCGCCCGCTCTTCGACCGAAGCCACCCGCTTTCGGGCACGGGCCAAACCGACGTTTACGTCAGCCCTGCGCTGGGCGATCGCGTCTTCGGCGTCCTCTCGTGCCGCCTCGGCTTCGACCACCGCCCGCTCGGCGCTCTCCTGCGCTTCTTCGGCGTTGGACACATCGGGTGAGGCCTGCTCGGCCTGGCCATCTCGCTCCGCCACCAGCGCTTGAAGCCACGTCTGGAGCATCTCTTCACGGGCGATCTGCCAGGCAGCCACAGGTGTCTCTTCGCGTTCAAGTCGGTCCTTGATCTGTTCGATCTCGACATCCGAGTACGGCGGCGTTGGCTGTGCACGCCACCAAGTGGCCAACGCACCATCCACAGCCGCTTGCGAACCCGGAGCCAGAAACGGCCACAGCAGCTGAAGACGAGTGAGGCTGGACGGATTCGTTGCTACCTGGGCGAGCTCGGACTCGACATCAAAAACCAGCGCCGGTCCTACGGCAGCCCGAAGGATGTGGCCGACCGTTTGGTTGAGCAAACGGAGCTGGTTGTCCGCCTGGAGCGCCCGCGCATCGCTCTCGGCGCTTCCTCCAGCTCCCGCCAATCGGCGCAAGCGTTCACGTTCGGGCTGGAGGGCAGCAGCCGTCAACTGAGGATGTGCATTGAGCCGGGCTACAATGCCAACCAAGAGTTGCTTTTC
Organism: Rhodobacterales bacterium; assembly: GCA_009936995.1. Classification (GTDB taxonomy): domain Bacteria; phylum Myxococcota_A; class UBA796; order UBA796; genus JAACDH01. The sequence continues at coordinate 3,445 of JAACDH010000293.1, read as the reverse complement.
GAGTTCTTCCGCCTGGGTTTCCGCAGCGTGCGTTTCCGTTTGTTTCGCACGCCAGACGTCGACACGGGCGGATTCACCGAGATCGGGCGCCGCAGATTGGGCCTGCACCGAGCGCTGGATGGCAGCGTCTTCGAGGGACCGCAATCGACCGCGCAGAGAGGCAACCTGATCGAGTGGCGCTCCAGCGAGGTGTGGGTAGGCCGTCTCAAAGGAAGCCTCTCCTGCAAGCCACGCACTTCGCGAGCCCACAGCGAACTCCGCCGCAGCTTGACGCCCCTGAAGTGCAGGAAGCAACGATTGCTCCACCTGTCCCCACGCCACGTCTTGTTGCGGAGTAGACGCGAGCGCGTTGGGCGCGCAACAGAGCGCTATCCAGACCAGCAGATACCGTTTCAACGGGCCTCCCAGGCTCGAAAGAAGACCTCGAGATCTCCGCGGACCACGTCTTTAGAGGTGATCACGGAGGCCGAGGTTCGGGGGTCTTGAACGGCACCCCCACGCAAACCGTACTCCCGGGCGACCTCGTCGTGCCCCGATGGGCCGGCGAGTAGACCCCCGAGGTCCTGACCCACCTGTTCGAGGGTATGCCGGGCCGCACCATGCAGCTCGAGTTTTAGCCCCCTCTGGGGCGCATCGATGACCATCCGAGCCGTCCGCCGGGGCACCGCCACACCCCGGCCCCGCTTGGTATCTTGAAATTCGATACCCGGTAAAGGGCCGTCCACTCGCTCATCTCGACGTGGGACCACCCACACCTGGGCGCGTTCGACAGGGCGGTTGAGGCGCCGGCGACGATGTTCGCCCTGCTCCATCTCCAGCACGCGGAGGGCGCCGGCGCCTTCAACCTCGAGCACCAGCAAATTTACATCACCCTGAACCACTTCTTCGGCCACCACATCGTAACTGAAGCCCCTTCGCCTTAACCAGCCCCGATACATGGCCACCAAGTCTACCAGAAACTCGGTACAGTGACTCATCCCATCAGCAGTGCCAAGCACCAACCACACGCCCTGTCCATCATCGCGGGTGCCTAGCTCCATCCAACGCCGGTAGTTCACCACGATCTGGTCCACCCATTTATCCAAGTTCTCGTTCATCGATTCTTCAGAATGGGACAGCACTCTCCGTAGGTGAGTAACGGGTCTAAGCAACCGTATATCCTGCTGAATACGAGTATCAATCGTCTTGTATCGCTGCAAAACACTTTGGGCATGGGCGGGGTCGTCCCAGAATCCACGACTCGCGCTGGCATCGATGAGACGCTCAACCAGCATCTTGCGGGCCTCGGCCTCTTTCTCCAGTGGCTCGAACCGGGCCAACCAGGTGACCGCCTCGTCAACCAGAAGACCCGCGTTCAAAGTCACCTTCTGCTGTTCGAGCTGAGTGACTCCAGCGTTCTCGAGCGAGCGCACCTGTCGGACCACCAAGCGGCCTCGCCGCACGCCCATGGCGATGGTGGCGTCAGGTTCGATGGCGGTGCGCACCATATACTCGGCCAAGGTGCCGGCCACGTGGCGCTCGATCTCTCGTCGCAGGAAACGGGCGCCATAGTGAGGGTGATGGCCGTGGGCCACCAGCCAATCCAGCACATCGGCGTCGACCTCTACCTTCAGTCGCCGTGTTCGCAGCCCAGAACGACGGCCGAGCTCGTCGAGCTCGCGTTGGGCGATGGCCCGGATATGACGCCGTTGGAGAGGCTTAAAGTGCACCACCCGATCGAATCGATTGAGCAGTTCAAACGGGAACACGCCCGCTAGCCTGCGGTCGAGCTCCAGCGGTATGGCGGCGGCGTCTGGTCCTGGCCCAAATCCCAGGCCGTGAGAACGATACACGTCACTACCCGCGTTGCTGACAGCAATGATGACCAGGCTGGTGACCGACACCACCTCGGAATGCCCGTTGATGAAGCGTCCCTCGTCGAGCATCTGCAAAACCCGGTCGTGAACTGAGCGATTTGCCTTCTCAAACTCGTCGAGCAACAACACGCCAAACGAATGGCCCTGAAGGCGCTGGTGCAGCACACCGCGTTGGGCTTCTAGCGTGTTGGCGTTCGGACTCCCAAACAACACCTCCACATCTTCTGTCTTGCCATACTCCGCCATGTTCAAATGAATCAAACACTCGCGGTCATCAAACAAGTAGCTGGCCATCAGCTGGGCGCAGTGGGTCTTACCCACGCCGGTTGGGCCTACGAAGATAAAGGCGCCAAACGGACGGCGTAGATCCACCAAGCCCGCTTTGATCAACGCCATCATTCGGGTGACGGTGTCGGTGGCCGACTCTTGCCCCAACAGACGCTCGCCGACAAACTGTCGTACTTCGCCGAGATCGAGACCTAGATCAACGTCGATTAGGCGTTCGGGTACCCGTGTGATTTGACAGAAGCGCGCCACAAGCTCGCGGACCGTGACGGGTCCATCGCCTTCCGGTGCAAGATCGAGGGTTTGGCCGAGCAGGTCAATGACCTTTCCCGGAAATCCTCGTTCCCCCATGAACCTGGAGGTAAGTTCGATCGCATAAGATTGAGCTGCCGGAGACATCGCTCTTGAGCCCTGTACCTGCTGATATTCACACCACTCACCCACCAGCCGCCCGAGGCGTTCGAGCCGCGGCTCTTGCAAGGGAATGGGGCCGAGGAAGACACCGAGCTCGGACCAGTGCTCTGCCAACAGGTCGAGATCGCGCGGCAGGCTCTCAGCGAGGAATGGACCCCGCAGACGCCCCAGCATTCGATGCAGCGTCGGCTCCCAATCTAAGGTGGAGGCCAGATGGATGTCGGGGATGAATGGAATGACCGGTGGCTCGGCCAACACCAGCGCCTCGCACACCCTGGCAAACGTCGTCGCCGCCTTGTCCCGGTCGGTGAATTGGCTGGAGATGGCGCGCAAAGAGAGTTGTACCACTCGGAACTCGGCGAGCACTGTAGCCCCCTCTCCCGCGTACGCCCGTCGTACGAGCTCGTGGATGACGGCGGTCTTACCCACACCTGGACCGCCTACGATGACGGGTGAACGTATGCTTTTTCCGCGTAGAAGCTCCTCAGCCTGCTCGATGACCGACATCACCTGGAACGCCGGCACCAGCTCTCCGTTAAGGGCTGCGGCGGTCAGGTCACGGTCAATCCACTGGTCGAACACGAGGGCTTTCTTGTCCATGTCGCCGAGTGTAGCAGCACCTTCGCGCTGGGTCAGCCCGAGTCACCCGCAATGTGGTTTAGCCAGAAGGTGCGTACGGCGTCTTCCTGAGCCAGGGTCTCGATGGAGCCCGGTCGCCGGGCCCGGACTTCGGCGATAGCCGTGTCAGCTTCGTAGCCCTCGCCCACCAGCCAAACGACCAAGAATGCGCCGGTCCGCCCCATTCCGTATGTGCAGTGCACGCCGACGCGCTCCCCGGCCTCAAAGCGGGGCCCAACCTCGGCGACAAAGTCGAGAAGCTGGTCTTGACT
>JAACDH010000292.1 GCA_009936995.1 Rhodobacterales bacterium | reverse complement strand
GTAAGCCGGGGCGCGCAAAAACGCGCTTTGGTCGTTGGAAAAGCCGGGTCCGGGGGCTGCCCGAGTTCGGCGGTGAGCTGCCCGTCGCCACCTTGGCCGAAGACATCCTCACCCCCGGCGAAGGCGCCATCAAGGGGCTGCTGGTGTGGGCCGGAAACCCCGTACTTAGCTGTCCCAACGGCCGTCAGCTGGACGACGCCATGGAGGCCCTTGAGCTGTTGATCTCCGTCGACCTGTACATCACTGAGACCAACCGGCACGCCGACTACATTCTCCCCGTCGTCCCACCCTTGTCGCGCGCCCATTACGACGCCGCCTTCGCGGGCCTGGCGATTCGGAACACCGCCAAGTTCTCGCCGCCAGTCCTTCCGGCCGAGGGCGATTTGAAGCACGACTGGCAGATCGCCTCCGCCCTGAAAGACCGCCTCGAACGACTGCGTGGCGGAGGCTTGGCCCAGAAAGCCCAGAACGCAGCCACCCACGCACTTGGCCCAGAGGGTCTCTTGGCCGCTGGCCTCCGACTGGGCGTTCACGGCCTCCGCAACGGGCTTGGCGCGGTGTCACTCCGCAAGCTGAAGGCCAATCCACACGGCCTCGACCTGGGCCCACTGCAGCCCGGATTACTGGTTCGTATGCCCAAAGACTGGTCGAAGGTCGACCTCTGCCCAGCCATGTATCTGGCGGACCAGACGCGGCTTCAGGAACACCTCGGCCTTGAATCCCCCGACTTGGTGCTGATCGGGCGACGGCAGCTTCGCAGCAACAACAGCTGGCTGCACAACGCCAAACGGTTGATGAAAGGCAAGGACCGCTGCACACTCCTGGTCCACCCCGACGACGCCAAAACCCACGATATTCAGAAGGGCGACCGGGTGCGAATCCGCTCCCGAGTGGGCGAGGTCGAGGTGCCTGTTCAGATCAGCACAGAGATGATGCCGGGTGTGGTCAGCCTGCCCCACGGCTGGGGGCATGGTCGAAAGGGTGTCAGCTGGACCACCGCCGCGGCACATCCCGGGGCGAGCATCAACGATCTCACGGATGAGCAGCGCGTGGATGCCCTGTCGGGCAACGCGGCGCTGAGCGGCACGCCGGTGCAGATTTCTCCGGTATGATATGCCCGTAGCCAGGCGTGAATCTGATATCTTCGGTGTAGGATCACACTGCTTCTGGGGTTGGCGCTGGCCGGCCCGCCGCTTTCCGTCGACGTCGAACAGCTTGAGGTGTTGGGCACCGAAGGCGACTCCGACGCCTGTCTTCGGCTGGGAATCGAGCTCGCCAACGGCCACGACGGAGCCCCTGAGAGCGCTCGCGTGCTCCTAGAGCCTCTATGCAACAGTGAGACACCCGAAACAAGCGGCGCCTTGGCCACCACACTCCCACCCAGCGAAAACGACAGCGGCGTGGCCTTGCTACAGCACGGCTGTCAGGAGGGCAGCTATCGGGCCTGCGCCGATCTGGAAAAGCACCACGGCCAAAACGGCGACTTCAAGATCGCTAAAAAACACCTCTAAATGTCCCGTAGTGAGCTGTTTACCCAAGGCTGTGGGGGTCTCGTTTCTGTAGAGATTCAGATTGGCGCCAGCCCCGTCGATGTGCAGCAAGTGACTGTCCTCCACGTGGCCTGTGCTGCTGTGGACGCCGGGTCGTGCAAGTATCTCCAGGGTGCCGCCGACAAATGCGCTGCGGGCAACGACGTCAAGACCTCTGAGCACTCGAGAGCGATCGCCGCAGACACGGGTCTCCTGGCAACGGTCACGGCGTGAACCCATGTTTGGATTCGCCTTGACCAAGCCAGCGGAGTGGCCTCCCTGTATCGAGCGCGTCGTGAACGCCGAGAAGGTTGGCCGTAGCTTAGGTGTGCTGGTGCTGGTCGAGCCCCTCGACAATCCGGAATGGTGCACCACTGGTTCGACGCAAGATCCATGTTCAGCTCGTTCAAGGGGCTGCTGGGTTCGTAGCGGTGCGTCTCAAGTAGGTCCTACCGACGGCGCCTCGACTGCTTCCGCCACACCTGAACTTCTTCGCCAGCAGACTTGGCGCCGTAGCCCAACTGCCGAATCACCTCGACCGCGTCCTCTTTGCCCATCTTCAACCGGTTGGTCAGGCCGCTCCCAGATAGATTACCCCCCTTGCGAACCACGCCGCGAAGGGACCCCGCCAACGCCTCGAAGACGTCGACGCGAAGCGCCCAGCGTCCCAATTTGAGGTAGCCAACGGCCTCGATCCACGCCTGGGGCGCACCCAAGTGCGCAAAGCTGGAGGGCGCACCGTTCGGCACCGACCGAAGCGCCTCCTCGGACCAAACCGCGTAGAGTTGGGCGCGAACGGCCACCAGCGGCTGAGTGAGCAGCGACTCTGCATAGACCACCTGAGTTCCTGTTCGAACTCGAAGCTTCGCCAGCCACTTTCGGTCGCTTTTGGTGAGACGCTTCAGCTGCGCCCTCACCGTTGTGGCCGGCACGCAGCCCATGCCGCGCCCCACCGCGTAACAGAGCCCGCGAACCACCGTACTCGACTCGCTGTCCACCGCGACCGCCACCTGAGCAACTTGCGATTGAACCCAGCGCTGCAGGCGATGACGCACTTGGTCCCGTTGCGAGGGCGTAAGCAGATCGAGTCGGGCGGCGCCAATCTTTGGCTCTAGCAGGTGGGGGCCCCGGGTGACCGTCCCCAAGACGCCATCTCGCCAGCGCACGAAGCCGCGCTCTGACCACTCCAGTTCCTGGTCCGGGCAATTGACCAGCTCGGCAATTCGAACCGCAAAAAACGAAGAAAGACCTCGCCGAACTGCGCGGTCTACGGATCGAATACCACCGATGATGTCGACACCCATTCCCACTTGATGACCGACCACGTGGCTGCCCAGTCGAACCACACCCTGGTCGTCGACCGTGACCGGCGCATCCGGCTGAGTGAGCGCGATGACCGCGCGCTGGTCCACAAAACGCTTCTGCAATCGCTCGTGTAGCGCGTCGGAGAGCCGATCCTCGATCTCGCCCGCGCGAGCCTGCCACTGGGGCGCGTTGGCCAGCCAGGACCGCTGATGGGTGATGTACGTCCAAGTGCGAATGTAGGCCATCCGCGTCATCAGTAGATCCAGGTCGCCATCGGTGTGATCGAGGTGACCCAGGCGCTCGGCCAAAAGCGACTCGGGTAGCACGCCGTCGTTAAGTAGATGACGGGCCAGCAGATACAGCAGGTTGCCGTGGCTCCCGGTCATCGTCTTACGGAAGTCGGGGATTCGACAGACGTCCCACAGGCGGCGTACGGCAGCCTCGTCGTTCAGTGGAAGCCCTTCGCGACCTGAAAGATCGGCCAGGGCCCGCTGGTCGTCTTCGTCGCGAACCAGAATTAGCCCCGGCTGATTGGGCGGCCGCGCCAAACCCTCTTGGAGGGCCAACACGCTCTCGAAGCTGAGCGTGCTGTTTCGCCAGTACAGACGGGTCAACGGCGTGAACTGATGATTCTCGAGGGCGTAGATTTCTTCGGGGTCGATGGCGCCCACCTCTCTGAGCGTGCCAAAGGTGCCATCCGTGGTGTATCGACCGGCTCGACCGGCGATCTGGCCAATCTCGTCCAGCCGAAGGGCCCGCGGACGCCGACCGTCGAACTTTCGCAGGCCGGCGAAGGACACATGTCGCACGTCGAGGTTGAGCCCCATGCCGATGGCGTCGGTGGCCACCAAGTGCTGGACTTCGCCAGCCTGGTACATGGCCACCTGGGCGTTTCGAGTGCGGGGGGAGAGCGCGCCCCACACCAGCGCCACCCCGCCGTGTAGAGCGCGGAGCTTCTCGGCGTGGGCGTAGACGTCCTTCACGCTGAACGCCACCACGGCGGATCTACGCGGCACTCGAGCCAAGCGAAGCACGCCGGACCAACGCAGCTGGGAGAGTCGAGGTTGACGCTCGATTCGCACGTAGGGAATCAGCGCTTGGAGCAAGGGCGCGATGGTGTCGGAGCCCAAAAACATCGTCTCGAGGACGCCGCGCGCGTTGAGGATACGGTCGGTAAACACGTGGCCACGGTTGCGGTCGCCCGCCAACTGAATCTCGTCGACGGCCAGAAAGGCCACTGGTCGGGCGATGGGCATCGCCTCGACGGTGCACACAAAGTATGCAGCTTCAGGTGGCACTATTTTCTGTTCGCCGGTGATCAGCGCGACGGCATTTAGCCCTTTCACGGCCACAACCCGATCGTACACCTCGCGCGCCAAAAGACGCAGCGGAAGTCCAATCATACCGCTGGAGTGCGCCAGCATCGCCTGGATAGCGCGGTGGGTCTTTCCGGTGTTTGTGGGTCCAAGAACCGCCGTCACTCGGGTGCGACCTTGGAGGATCTTGCTGCGGGCGCGCATGGAATACCTCAACCTAGTCGCGGGCTGTCGAACCGCGGGACGATAGAGCTTGCCAACGACGCGGTAGGCACGCTTCCTAAACAAGCTCCGTCGTCCCGCAACCTCAGCCTAACGCATCATCGAAAGATGTGTGAGACTAGGGTTGAAGGAGCAAAGGTGCCGATTTGGACCCTGGCTTAGTTGGTGAACGGATGTGCACATTCGTCGCAGCCATTGCCCACCCAAGAGAAGCCCGTGGACACGGAACTACCGACCACCTCTACCGTCTGCGATTGCGGCGTACTCCCCACAATACCGGTGTCGTACACCGCACTCGACGACAACTCGTCAGCCGAGGACTTCGGCTTCGACGCAGACGGCTATGTGGATGTGGTGCCACCCGCGTCATCTCGCCAGGGGTCGGCGGAGGCTGGAGCGAGCCGAGAGAGGCCTACCTCGATCCAGGCGGTAACTACCAAGGCCTGAACATCGATATCTGTGAATTTGTACATCACCGACGTCCGGCCTGGCGGCACCAGCGACATCCTTCGCGTCACCCCAGACGGGCTCCACACCGATATCGTGGTCACGCTCCCCAGCGGCGACGTGCCCGACACTCGCTCCGGCCACGGCGTCGGCTTCTTGGACGCACTGAAGTTGTCCGCGTCCGACACAGGTCAAGGAAGAGTCTTTGAACTCGACGTGGGCGATTCCGCAACACCCCACGTGGCGCTGCCGTAGCCTAGGCCAGCGCAATCCGTCGACGGTGGTCCCCTGCCCGCCAACAGTCCACTGCGTCCTTCGGGTGGGTGGGGCCGTCGAAAGTAAAGTCGCGGTATACATCGAAGTCGGTGATGCCTCCGGTGCGCGCGTACAGGGTGAGCCGATTGTACGCCAAAAAGTACAGTCGGAACGGGAAAAGACTCTTCACGACGGTGATATCGGCGGCCGTGGTAGACAGACCAAACTGGGTGTAAAAGTCGGGCTTCATGCACAGCGGCGGCCCCTCGGTGACCACCAGGTAGACGTGCCCCAACTGAACCAACACCGACCGTCCAAACAGCGTCTCGGCGCGCTTTAACAGCAGGACGCCCGAGATGGTGATCGGTGGATTTCGGTCCGGATCGAGGGTACCCCCCACAGCGCTCTCAAACGAGTCGCCGATGGACTGGTCCCACAACGCCGCGACCAAATTCGCGTCACGGATGGGCACATGGCAGCGCATATCTGCCGCTTCGTCCAATAGAACGCGCAGTAGCTTGGTGTTCTCCCCGGTGGCCCCTGCGCCCACCATGTCTGAAGCATCGGAGAGGCAAACCGTACCGAGGCGACGACGCCAGGTGGCCGCGCGAGCCAAGGCCACGGCTTCAGAAGCATCCGGCAGCTCGGGCGGCAGCTTGTGGCGGACCGCCCAGGCCAGCTCGGCGAGCTCTTCGGCGAGCTCTTCGGCCAGAGCTGGGTCGTTATCGGTGAGCAGCAGGGTGGCCCAGCCCAGATCCGGCGCGTCGTTCCACAGCTGGCACATCAGCAGCGACACATCGAGCACCCGCGGGTCTTTCTCCATCTGCGTCATCCGACGAAAGATGGGCCGCATGGTCGGCATGAAGTCGAGGGTTGTGCCGCCGCCCAGGACCATGGGCAGGGCGCGCCAGGCCACGGTGGGATGGTGCTTTTCGAGAAGCTGACCGATGAGCAAGGCACCGGATCGGTAGCCAGTACCTGCGTGATCGCGATGGGGATTCGTGCGATAGGCCGAGAACAGGCCCGTGTGCGCCATCATCTCGGAGGTGAGGTGGGCGTGCAGATCGAGGCTGACCGCCACGGGAGCATCGGGGCCCAACACCGAGCGAACGGCGGCCAACATATCGGCCTCGGGGTCGACGGTATCATCGGCCCGAAGCGCACCGTGAAAGCTCATGTATACGGCATCGATGTCGCCGGCCGACGTCAGGTCTGTCACGATTCGCTCGCAGAAGAAGCGGTGTGCCTCGGCTGACAGCGGGCCAGCCGGCACCGTCCAGGCCGAGAACAGGGGGACGGCTTCAATTTTCCCCTGTCCAAGCTTTTGAACCGAACGAACAAAGCCAGATAATTCCGCGTTTCGTATCAGGCCCGGCGCCTCGTAACCCCATCGGCCACAGCGCTCGAGGAGCTCCTCGCCCTGATAGAAATGGGTGCGACGAAAGTCCTCGACCTCGGTGCGGAGTGGAGACAGCGCGTTGGTCTCTTGAGAGATGCGGCAGAAGGCGATGCGAAACTTGCTCATCGGGTACCGCCGATGCTGGCCCGCGCCGAATTCACCGCGTCGAGCACCTTGTGTACCTTGTCGGAGTGTTGGTTCACGAAGCCCATCAGTCCGTCTGTGTCGTCTCCACCCAACGACGCCGCACCCGCGTCCGGTGCGTACCAGCCGGCCATCACGTCGCGGATAGAGTCCACAACCAGCCCACGGAGCGGAACCTTCGCCATTAATCCGTACATCGCAGCGTCGCCTTCCCGAGCCAAGCTGGGGTTGGCCGCCACCTTGGCAAGGGCCTCCCGCACGTCGGACAAGTACGTGTCCATGACCGGCAGGTTCGACGCGTTCACCGTGCAGTGCACACTGGGCGGCGACTGCTGACGGTCCACCGTCCACCCCTTCTCTTGAAGCTGATCGGCGACGGCGTACACATCGACGGTGTCCGAAGTCCAAGTGACGATGGTAGACATCGGTCGGCCCATCACCCGAAGCTCGGGAATGGCGTCAATGCCCCTGCGGAGCCGTTCAGCACCGTCCCAGGCGACCTTGGCCCGTTCGAGGTAGCCGTCTTCGCCCAGGGACTGGAGCGCCGCCCAACATGCGGCGATGCTGCCACCGGGGCGGGGGCCTGGCAGCGAGGGCGAGGCGTAGATGCCACCGGGCCAGTCGGTGCTGATAAAGAACTGGTACTTCAGGTCGTCCAGGTGACGGTACAGAATGACCGACGCACCCTTGGCCGCAAAGCCGTACTTATGCGCGTCCGCCGACATCGACATCACACCGGGGACGCGGAAGTCGAACATCGGCATCTGCACGCCTAGGCGCTCGAGCCAAGGCTGAAGAAAACCACCGAAGCACGCATCCACATGCACGGGGATTCCCTTCTTCAGTCCCAGCGCGCCAATCTCGGGGATGGGGTCGACCGCGCCACTGACATATTGCGGCGCCGAGCCGACCAACAGGATGGTGTTCCGGTTGATCTTCCGCGCCATGTCTTTGGGGTTCACCAGCCCATCTTCATCGACCGCCACCTTGCGCAGCTTCACGCCAAACAGGTGACCTGCTTTGTCGAACGCCGGGTGGGCCGTGATCGGCAGCACCATGTTCGGCCGACGAATCCACGGCCATTTCTTGGCCGCTTTGTCG
>JAACDH010000291.1 GCA_009936995.1 Rhodobacterales bacterium | reverse complement strand
TCGACCAGGCCGAGAAAGACAAGCTCAAGGTCGTACTCTCCAAAGTGAAACAGAAGGTGAACGAGGGCGGCAACCTGGCCGACTCCATGGCAGAGCACCCCAGCGTGTTCGACGAGCTGTACATTCACATGGTTCGCGCTGGTGAAAAGTCGGGTGCGCTGGATGTCGTGCTTAGCCGTCTGGCTAAATTTGCCGACGGTCAGGTCAAGCTTCAGGGGCAGATTATCGCCGCCATGGCCTATCCCATCCTGATGGGCCTGATGGGCACCGGCATGCTGATGGGACTGTTCACTTTTGTCATCCCCAAGATCCGTGGCTTGTTCCAAGACATGGCCGGCGGCGAGGCGGGCCTTCCGCTGATCACCCGGCTGGTGTTCTTCGGTGGCGACGCCTTGCTCTGGGGCTGGTGGCTGGTTCCGTTGATGGCTGTTGCGGCGTACTACGGTTTTCGCCGCTTGGTCTCCACCAAAGAGGGGCGCATGCGCTGGGACAGCCTGATGCTGCGAATCCCAGTCTTTGGGAACCTCAACCGGCTGGTCTCGGTGTCGCGTTTCTGTCGGACCCTGTCCACGCTGCTGATGTCGGGCGTTCCGATCATCACCGCGCTGAACATTGTCGAAAAAGTGGCTGGCAACGTAATTATCGCCAAAGCGGTCAACGACGCGGCCCGGAACATCTCCGAAGGGCAGTCCATCTCGGGTCCGCTCAAGGCCTCGGGTCAGTTTCCGCCCATGGTCACCCACATGATCGCCATTGGCGAGCGAACCGGCGAGCTTGAACGCATGTTGACAGTCGTTGCAGATTCTTACGAGGATCAGGTAGAAGCCACAATTTCAGCCATGACAAGCATGCTCGCACCGGTCATGATCATGGTGATTGGTGGCCTCATCTTCATCGTCGCGATTGGGCTGCTCATGCCCATGATGGACCTCTCTTCCATGATCAAGTAGCGGCGAACGCCAGTCCCTGCACCCTTCCAGTATTTCCAAGGAGTCTTTCGTGAAAAACCTACTTAAAAAGCGTGCAGCGCGGTCCTTGGCCGTCCGCCGGATGTTCAACAGCAAGGCCGGCATGTCCTTGGTCGAGGTCATGGTGGTTATCGCTATCATCCTCACCTTGATGAGCCTGCTGGCGTTTGGCGTCATGAGCCAATTTGCGAAGTCACAGGTCGAGACCTCCAAGCTGTCGATCGGCAAGGTGGCCCAAGACGTGGTGCTCTACACCCTCAGCCACAAGAAGCCGCCGAGCACCTCCGAGGGGTTGGCCAAGGTCTACGAAGGCCTCGACATGCCCACCGACTCCTGGGGCAATGAGCTCATCTACGTGATGCCCGGTCCCGACGGCAGAGAGTTCGACATCATCTCTCTCGGTGCCGACGGCGCCCAGGGCGGTAGCGCAACCGACGCCGACATCAAGTACAGCGACCTGTAAGCATGAACGTTCTGAGTACCAGCAGGAATCACGCTCGCCGCAACCGCGGCGGCATGACCTTGGTCGAGGTGATGGTAGTCCTCGCCTTGATGCTGGCACTCATGGCTATCCTGGTCCCTTCGATGAGCGCGATCCTCGGATTGAATCAGCGCGCTGCGGCCAAGAAGCTGGTGATCACCTACGATCGTCTTCACGACGAGGCGGTTCTGCAGAACAACAGCTTCCGCATCATTTACGATCTGGACGCCAACAAGTACTCGATCGAAGTGGGTGAGCAGGGCGCCATCATCTACACTTCGACCGAGCAGCGTGAGGCCTACGAAGAACAAAAACGGCGTGCGGTCGCGCTAATGTCCGACGAAGAGTTGGCTTTGTACCACTCGTCCAAGAAGCCCTTCGAGAAGGTGAAGAGCGCCTACAAGGACGAGGTCGAGATGCCTCGGGGCGTTCACCTGGCGGGCGTGTATACGCCTCAGTACGGCAAGATGATGACCGTGGACGACCTCCCCGAAGACCCCGAAGACGGCACGCGAATGCTGTACAGCTACGTCTTTGGCAACGGCTTCACCGAGCACACGGTCATCTGGATCACCGACATCGACGACGAAGACGTCGGCTGGACCATCGTAGTCGAGCCCCTTTCCGGCAAGGTCCAGCTGATTCCCGAGTTGATTGAGTGGGAAGACACCATCGGCGACGTCCCCGAAGACGGACCGGATCTACCCTCATGAGACTCCGACGCTCAAATCGAGGCTTTAGCCTGCTGGAAGTCATGGTTGCTCTCGGTATTCTCACCGTCAGCCTTGCCATTCTAGTCGAAACGCAAGCGGGTTCCGCCAAGATCACCCGAGCGGCCGAGCGGGTGCTCATCGCCACCGATCTGGCCAGCGCCAAGCTGGCCGAGGGGGTGCGTCAGGTAGAGGAAGAGGGGTTCATCAAGCACGATCTGTCTGAAGACGGCGACTTCGACGATTGGGGCGACGACGCAAGCGGTCTCGAGTTTCGCGACGACCTCGAAGAGTACCAGTGGGAGCTTGAGATCAACGAGGTCGACCTGGCCTTGGCCGGCGATATTGCGGGCATGGCCAGCGAGCTGGAAGGCAGCGGTGTGCTGGGCGGCGGCGGGGGTGAAGGCGGCCCCGACCTAGGCGAGATGGCCGGTGGAGGAGGCGACAACCCGTTTGCATCCATGGGCGTCAGCTCCGAGATGATCACCGAGATGATTGCGCCCTACATCCGCGAGATCCGGGTACGCGTGTGGTGGGGCGAGGACTCCAAGCGCGCGGCAGAATTGGGCAACGAAGTGGTGGTGGTCACTCATGTGGTCAACCCCACCGGCATCGTCGCCGACGGCCAAGATCCCGAAGAGGGCGCTACGGGTTTGCCAAATTGAACACGCGCTCTCCACTACTGGGCCCTCGCCGTTCAGACGCTGGCATGACCATGGTCGAGGCCATGATCTCCATCTTCATTCTGTTGATCATGTCGATGATGATTGGCCAGACCATGCAGAACGCCATCAAGTTCCAGACGCTACTGGAAGACCGCGATGTCACCGTGCGTCAGGCTCGGGTGGCCATGGGTAAGATCAAGCGCGAGATCTCCGCGGCCTACCTCACGCCCAGTCAGAACGCTGTCGACACGGTACAGACGGTGTTTGTGGCCCAAGACTCCGACCCCGACAGCATCTTCTTCGCCACCATGGCCCACCAGCGCATCTACCGGGACAGCCGCGAGAGCGACCAGTCCGAGATTACGCTGTGGACCGAGAAGATGGACCGCGACAAGGGCCAAGGCTACGTGCTCTACCATCGCGAATCTCCCCGGGTGGACGAAGAGCCCGACGAGCAGGGCACGGTGTACCCTCTTGCTTACAATGTGCGGTCGTTTAACCTGCGGTTCCTCGACCCCGTGGATGGCGAGTGGAAAGAGGAGTGGGACACCCGTGCCACCGACACGCTCTACCGCTTGCCGCGCTCAGTCGAGATCGCTCTGGTGCTCATCGCCGACGACCCCGGTCGCCCCGGAAAGTACATCGACGTTCCGTTTCTCACTGCGGTGAACCTTCAGTATGGCGGACGGCTGATGAGCGAGAGCAACCCCATGGCCAACCGTGGCGGTCAGAGTCCGTTTGGCGGCATGGGCAATTCGTTGATGAAGTCACCGCTGGCTGGTCCGGGGGCGCCTTGGAACGGGTTCGGCGAGCAGCCGGTCGCGAAGCCGCCCAGTCGGAAAGTCACCAAGGACAAGAAGGGCAAGGGTGGCGGCAAGCGACCCACCATGACCACCAACGGAAAAGGCCCGGTCAATCCCGTCAGCGATCTGCGCAACATGAGCCGTAACAAATGAAGTGGCTTTACCGGATTTGGCACGAGCTCACTCGTCCTCGCGGGCATGTGCGGCACCGTTTTTACCGGGTCGGTCGTTCGTCTCGCGCGGGCGTGGCGCTGTTGATGGTGATGGCGGCGATCACACTGCTCACCGTGATCACCACCGAGGTGGCCTACGCGTCCACCGTACGCATCAAGATAGCTGCCCACGCCCGCGACGAGGTGAAGGCCGAGGCTTTGGCCGAGACCGGTATCCATCTGTACAAGCTCATCTTGATGGCCAGCGCGCAGATCGGTAAGAACCCGATGATCCTACAGTATGGCGAGATGCTGGGCATCAACGCCGATACGCTCTGGCAGATGGTGCCGTTCATCAACACCCAGATGATGCGGATGATCTTTGTCAGCGATGGCGATCTCGATGAAGACGACGCCGCCCGAATGACCGAGGGCGGTCTTAGCGACGAAGAGTCCGAGGAGTCCCGTGAGGGCAAGCACAACTTCCTCGATTTCGATGGCGACTTCTCGGCGAGCGTCGAAGACGAGTCGCGCTTTGTGTACGTAGGCGCCCTAAAGGCCGAGACCTTTGGCGACTTACTCGAGTTGCCCGCCGCCCAGACCCTCCAAGGCCTGATGGGGCACGAGAAACACAAGGCGTACCTGCTCAACAAAAACATCGAGAAGATGGAGCTGATTGGCGCGCTGGTCGACTGGCAAGACGCCGACAGCCAGAAGCTGTACCAAGGCGGCGACGAGGCCTCCGAATACCAGCGCCTCGACGACCCCTACATGCCCAAGAACGCGCCCTTCGACACCATCAAGGAGATCCGTCTGGTCGAGGGCTGGCACATCGATGGGGTGTGGGAGCGTTTCGGCAAGCACCTCACCATCTACGGCGCTGGCAAGGTCAACGTGAACACGGCCACCCAGCCGGTGCTGCACGGCCTGCTGGTCGCCTACCTGGATGGCTACTTTACCGAGGACCAGATTCAGCTGATTCTGGAGCAGATTATGGCCGCCCGAGGCACGCCCGTGTCCATGGGTGGCATCCACTTTTCCAGTGGTGCCCAGTTCCAGAGCTGGGTGCAAAACACCACCGGCGCTCCCCTTCGCGATGAGATTGTTCAGGCCATCACCACCGACTCTAAAACGTTCCGTATTCACAGTACGGGTGTGGTGGGTAAGTCGCGGGTCGAGATCCACGCGGTGATTGACTTTTCGAGAGTTGCAACCGGACAGATCGTGTATTGGAAAGTGATTTAGGAGTCCAGCATGCCCAGACTTATCGCAGTAGACCTCGGCTCCCACGCCGTCAAGATCAGCACCTGGCGGGTGCAAGGCCGAGAGGTGACCTTCGAAGAGCGTCATGCCATGACCGTGCCTCAGGACGGCGGCCTTCCCAAGCTCGAGCATCGCCTTGAGGCCCTCGACGTATTGTTAGACGCCAATCCTAAGCTCGCGGCCGGACCCACCGATCGAGTCGCCCTCGCGCTCCCCGGCGGCCTGGCCACCCATCACCGGCTGATATTGCCGTTCACCGACGCAGTTCAGGTGGAGAAGACCTTGTGTTTCGCACTCGAGGCCGAGGTGCCCTTCGACCTCGACGAGATGGTGGTGGCATCCCGTACGCTTGAGGTCACCACTCAGTCCGAGCTGCTCACCGCGGTTGTGCGCGAAGACAAGCTGGGAGAGTGGATCGCGGCCTTCGCCGAGCGTCAGCTAGATCCCGAATGTGTCTTTGTCGACTCCGAGCTGTTGGGCCACTGGGCCGAGGGCGCGGTGACCGGCGAGAACGGTGCCGTGGTCGTGGTCGACGTGGGCCATACCCACACGGCTGTGGCGGTGGTCGTCGACGGTCTGGTGAAGTTCTGCCGCACGGTCAGCGTGGGCGGTCACGCGTTCACCCGAGCTATCCAGCGGGCCCTAGGGTGCGAGTGGGCCGAAGCCGAGGCCCGCAAGCACGGCACCTGGGTCGATGTGGGCGACGATAGTGAGGTGACGGATCCGGGTGTGCGCTCCAGTAGTGGCTACGCGCAGCTCTCCGAACCGGCGCGAAAGGCCATGGACGGCGCCGTAGGTCTACTGCTGGCCGAGCTTCGCTCCACGCTGCTCAGGGCCGAAGATTCACTGGGCGTCGAGGTCGAAGAGGTCCGGCTCACCGGTGGCGGCAGCGGTTTCCGCGAGCTGTGGGACTACATTGCCGCCGATCTAGGCGTTTCCGTACGGCCTGTTCCCAGCGCAGACGGCGAGGTGCTTCCCGCCCACTGGACCTTGGCCTACACCGCGGCCATGCGGGTGGGCGCTCAAAACGACAGCCACGCCATCGACCTGCGTATCGGCGACCTCGCCTATCGCGGCGGCACCGACATGCTGCGGCTGGGCGTGATTTACGGTTCCGCCTCCATCGCTGTTTTTGCTGCGGCCTTCCTGACAATGTTCGTTTGGCAGTACCACGGCCTGGCTTCCGAGTTGGCTGACGTCGACGACCGTACGGCCGAGGTCATTCAGTCCACCTTCCCCGAGGTGCGCGAGAGCACGGCTCGCGGCCCAACCCGGGTAGCGATCATGCAGGAGAGCACCCTGCTCGCGGTCAGCCGCGCAGAGATGCTCGGAGACGGCAGCGGAGGTGTTCCACCGACCATCGAACGACTCGCTCGGCTCACCGCGGCCTTCCCGCCGCACCCGGACGTAACGGTCACGCTCTCCGGCCTCACTCTCACGCCCACCAAGGTGCAATTCGACGCCGAGACGGACGGTTTCGCCTCGGCCGCGATGGTCGAAGAGATGCTCCAGTCTGACGAGACGTTTCAGCGGGCTACCAAGGGCGACGACGTTCGCACCTCGGGCAACCGAGTGAAGTTTCCGATGAATATCTCCCTCACCGACGAAACCCCAGAGGAGGGCTAAGTCCATGGAAAACCCCCTCAATCGCGTCACCGAGGCCGTTGAAAACCAGCTCGAGATGATGTCCCCACGCGACCGAAAAATGCTGCTCGGATTGTTCTCCTTCGGCTCGGTCGTGTTCATCGGCTTTTTCTGCTACACGTTGTACGGCATCATCGACGACAAAGCCGGACAAGTCCGTGCTGCGAAGGCCGAGCTGGCTACGGTTCAGATGCTACAGAGCGCGGCGGTTGCGGCGAACCAGCAGCTGGTCGACCAAGAGACCCGACTCAAGCAGTACCAGGGCAAGCGCTTGAGCGCTCATGTCGAAGAGCTGGCCACCAAACGCGGCCTCAACGATCAGCTTCGCAACGTGAACGAGACCTCCATCGAGGTCATCGGCACCATGAAGCAGACACGGTATAAGGTTGAGCTGAAGGGCATCAACTACGAAGACGCCATTGGTTTCTTGTATGACCTCGAGACGTCCGGTTACCCGGCGTCTGTGGACTTGGCTTCGTTCAAGGCCACCACGGTCAAGCGAGAGAAGAAGATCAACCTCACCCTCGAGCTCATCGTGTTCTCGCTGGCCGACGCCTAGGAAACCCCGTGAAAAACCTACTAATCGGAGTCGCCGGACTCACCTGGTTCGCGCTGGTCTTTGCCATCACCTTCTGGATAACTTTTCCATCCGTACCGCTGGGCGACCGGGTACGTGTGGTCGTTTTTGAGAATACCAATGGCGACTACGATGTCCAGATGGACAACCTGCGTCCCTGGTGGTTTGGCGCGTCTGCGAACAATATTCGAGTCTCGTCTGTGAACAAGGGGCGGGGCGACGACGCGATGACCACGCCGCTGGTCGTGGTCGATGGTGCCAGCGTTCGGTTCTCTCCGTTTGGTCTTAGGGCATCGCCGCACGTGTCCGGTATTGTCGACCTCGGTGGTAGCGATATCAGCTTCGAGGCTCAGGGCGCGATGAACAAACGCGGCGACGGCTACCAGGCCACTATGGTCAAGGTCGAGGCCGAGGGCTTCCCGGTCGCCGATTTGGCTTCCCTCTCGGGCGTCGAGATCGATGCCACGGGCACTATGGACCTGTCCATCGACGTGACGTCTGAGGACGGCATGCGGGTTGCCGAAGGCGATATCCGAATCAACGCCTCCAATGTACTCATCGCAGCTCTCGACCCGTCGCTCACCGGCGGTATGGACCTAGGTATGGAGATCCCTATCCAGGAGTTCGACCTGCGCATCGACGTCAGCGAGGGCAAGGCGACCCTCTCCCATGGCGAGATCATCAGTGACCTGGCCACCATTCAGCTGGAGGGCGGCATCACCCTCCGCGACGACATCAGCCGCAGCACAGTCAACGTGTCGGCTACGGTCAAGTTGGGCGAGAAGCTGGCGTTGTTCGAATCTTTCTTGAAGAGCGCCCAGTGGGCCGATGAAAAGTTCCACTACCGCTGCACCGGAACCGTCGCCCGTAACCACTGTCGCGAAGACCGCGAGCGTAGTGGAGGCACAGCTCGGGCCCGCACAACCAGCCAAACGGGTTCCAACGACGAAGACCGCGAGCGACGCAAGAAGGAGCTGAAGGAGCGGCTGAAGGAGAACAGCGCACGACGCGCTGAGCGTGCCAACGAGCGCGCCTCTGCCGAAGAAGCCGAACAAGATGAAGAAGAGTTCGAAGACATCGGCTACGTCGACGACGAAGAGCTGGACGACGAAGAACTAGACGACGAAGAGCCCATCGACGGGGAAGAGGTCTTCGAGGACTAAGTGGCTGCTCCGTCGGGTCTGAAACCAACCGCCGAGCAGGTCTTTGCGCTTATCGCCGATCAACCGGGGGCCGTTTGGCTGGACGGCGGTCAGTCCACGGATGGTTGGTCGATTCTGGCCTGGTCTCCCGAAGACGTGATGACCCAAGGTTCGGACTGGCCTAACCGGGGTCGGTCTCTGCTCGGGCAACCACCGTCGGACGCCGATGTGCCCTTTGCCGGGGGGTTGATCGGCTACTTAGGCTTCGGAGCGGGTCAATGGGTGTCACCGGTCCCCATACAGGCCGACACCCCCGAGCCCGAGCTGTGGCTGGGACGGTACCGAGGTGCCCTGTGCTTTCGTCATCAAGACGGGCGTTGGTTCGCTGTGGGCGAGCCGGATGTGGTGGACCAGGGAAGGGCGTTGTTGGACGGAGCGACCGTGTTGGCCGAGCTTGCGCCGCCACCGAATGCATCGGCTCGAACTACCCCACGGCAGGAGTACGAAGCGGGCGTGGTTAAGATCCTCAAGCTCATCACCGAGGGAGATTGCTATCAGGTCAACCTGACTCGACCCGTTCACATTGATGGGGCTGGCGACCCGTGGATGGCCTATCGACGTCTGCGGGCTCGGTCCGCGCCGGAGTTTGGCGCGTTCCTCCGACTCGATGAGCACCAAACCGTGCTGTCCAACTCTCCCGAGCTGTTCCTCGAAGTGGACGGCGTTAAGGCCCACAGCCTACCCATCAAAGGGACCCGCCCTCGGGGAGCGACGGTCGCCGAAGATGCGCGGCTTCATCAGGCCTTGACGGACTCGCCGAAGGACCGGGCAGAGCTGACGATGATCGTCGACTTGGTGCGAAATGACCTAGGCCGAATCGCTATTCCCGGTTCGGTTCGAACGTCGGAACGGGTGGTATCGGCCCACGCCAATGTCCATCACGCAGCGCAGTCGGTACGGGCCACACTGGAGGAAGGCTTGGACGTGTGGGACGCGCTGGCGGCATGTTTTCCGCCGGGCTCGGTGACCGGAGCACCCAAAGTGCGGGCTTGCGAAAGGATTCGTCAGCTGGAGGACGAGCCTCGGGGTGTGTATTGTGGCGCGATTGGCTGTGTGGGGGCGCAGGAGAGCCGCTGGAATGTAGCGATTCGCACCGCAATATTCTCTGGGAGTCAGGCCAGATACCATGTGGGCGGAGGCATCGTGGCCGCGTCCACACCGTTAGAAGAGTGGGAAGAGACCCTGGCGAAGGGTTCAGAGCTCGCGCGGGCCCTCGTTGGCCGTCTTCGCACCTGACGATTGGGGCAGCAGGTCTCGGGTCGCCTGTACCGGGTCTGCCGCGAGCGCGATAGCCCCGATAATCGCCCACGCATTTACGCCGACTCGCTGAAGTTCGGCGATGTTCTGTGGCCGAATCCCGCCAATGGCCACCAGGGGAACGTTGGCCGGAATGGCATTGCGCACTGCGGGCAGAGGAGTGGCGCCCCGAATGGGCTTGTGCCGAGACAAGTGGGGGGTGTGGAAGACCGGTCCGAAGGCGATGTAGTCGGCGCCCTGCTGAACTGCTCTGCGCGCTTGTTCGGGATTATGAGTGGAGCGGCCAATCAGCAGAGCATCGTCAGATGCGCGCGGAGGGAGCGGGCCATCGACTTGGCCCAAGTGAACGCCCGTGGCGCCCAGGGTTCGGGCGATGTGAGTGTGGTCGTTGATGAACAGGGCGGCGTCGGCCGCTTGGCAGCGTCTCCAGATGCCTCGGCCGGCGATGAGGATGTCTTCGTCTGACCAGTCCTTACATCGGAGCTGAATCAAGCGGCAGCCCCCTTCGAGGAGCTGCGCGGCCAAGCGCTCGGGGTCGTTTTGGGAGGCACCGGCATCCGCCAGGCCGTATAGGCCGGTGACCACGCGACTTGCGTGGGCACGTCGAACGTCGGAAAATATGGACACACGGAACTCCGGGTTGAGAGGGCAGCCTATGAGACTGCGGCAGAATTCGCCACTGGACGAACGCACACTTCGGGACTGGACAACGGCGCCTCCACGTGGCATTGTCTTCAGCACTCCCCGCTGCGCTTCTCCCTCCTTGCGCACGTCCTCCCCGGATCTCCCATCATGAACCGACTCCCCCTCGTCGCCTTTTTGGCGTGTTTCTTGTGTACAGGCGCCATTGCTGCCCCTGACTCTGAAGCTAAAACCCCGCTTTCCGACGGATTATCCGAAGAGCAAGCCGATGGCGTGGAGGACGTAACGTCTGCCGAGTCGGACGAGGTCGACGAAGAGTCCGAGGCCAAGTCCAACCGCAAACGTGGGCTGTTTCCGCCCCGGAAGCGCACAGATGCACAACTCGTGAAGGTGGTTGAAGACGACGCACCTACAAAAACGGTCACCAAATCGGCCCCTGCCGCCGGAGCAGATGTCGCTCCCTTGGCTGATGGTATCTGGGCTTGGGTCGATCGGATGGAGGGCGAAATCCCATCTTCACAACAGGTCGAGGCCCTCGAAGAGCTGGCCGAGTCCGAGCGTTCCGAGCAAAACATTATGGGCGGCTTGGTTGGCGCCGAGGTGCCCACCAAGTTCTATAAAGACCCCGTCGCCGCCCTCAAGGTCGACCCCCTCCACCTCGACGAAGTCGACCTCTCCGAGTTCGACATTCCCATCGAAGTGAACGCCGAAGTGGCCATGTGGGTGAAGTACTTCAACGGTCCCGGTCTCAAGTACTACGCCCGTTGGTTGGGTCGCTCTACGCGCTTCCGGCCCATGATGTACCGCGAGCTAGACAAGGCCGGATTGCCACGCGACATGGTCTATCTGTCGATGATCGAGTCCGGCTACAACGCCCACGCCTACAGTCACGCCGCCGCCGCTGGACTGTGGCAGTTCATCCCCAGCACAGCTCGCCTCTACAAGGTGCGCGTGGACTGGTGGGTCGATGACCGCCGCGACCCCGAGCAATCCCTGCACGCCGCCATCAATCTGTTGAGCGAGCTCCACAAGATGTTCGGCGACTGGCCACGCGCTTGGGCGGCCTACAACACCGGTCCCGGCCGGGTTCGTCGGGCATCGACCAAGGCTGGCTCCACCAACTACTGGGACTTGGTCCGCGGGCCCTATCTGCACTCCGAGACCGACAACTACGTGCCCAAGATCATGGCGGCGGCCATCATCGGTCACCACCCCGAGCGCTACGGCTTCACCGACATCGTCTACCAAGACGAACTGAAGTACGATGTCGCCCACGTCTCGGGCTCAGTCGAGCTGAAGATCCTCGCCAAGTGCGCCGGCACCGACGTCGACACCCTTAAGCTGCTCAACCCAGCGCTGCGTCGGTTTGCGACGCCCCCCGAAGGCTACGACCTTCGCGTTCCCGTCGGCAAGACCGAGTCGTTCAAGGTCGCCTTCGCCAAGGTCCCCAAGAGCGACTGGGTCACGGTCTCTCGTCATACGGTGAAGAAGGGCGAGACGCTGTCGGTCATCGCCAGCCGATATGGCGTCAGCACCGGCACCATTAGCAGCGCTAATAGCCTGGCCAACGCCAACCGCATCTACGTCGGCATGTCGCTGGTCATTCCTCGCAACGGCCAGGCCACGCCGCCCAGCACCTCTACCAAGACGGTGGCCAAGTCGTCGACCCGCTCCAAGTCGGTGACGCCCTCCACCTACACCGTCCGCAAGGGCGACACGCTGTCCACGGTCGCCGCTCGCTACGGCACGTCCACTACGTCGATTAAGTCTCGCAACGGCCTCAGCAGCAGCACCATCTACGTAGGTCAGAAGCTCAAGTTGAGCGGAAGCGGCACCAGCGCGGTGAAGGCCACCACTCAGTACACCATCAAGCGCGGTGACAGCCTGTCGCGTATCGCAGATGCCCATGGGGTGCGCATGAGCGATCTGCAGAAGTGGAACAACATCAGCAACGCCAGCAACATCCAGGTAGGGCAGAAACTGAAGATTGTGGGCGGCTCCAGCAGCGGCTCCTCTTCCTCTTGGAAGACGTACGCGGTTCGGTCTGGAGACAGCCTGGGCGCCATCGCTACGCGAAACAACTGCAGTGTGTCCGAACTTCAGTCCTGGAACAGCATTAACGGCAGCGTGATTCAGCCCGGACAGAAGCTGAAGATCAAGGTCAAGTAGCACAGCGTTTTGGTGCGGCGACCGTGCTATAGAGCGGACTCGAACACCGAGGACGCCATGCTCTCCGTCGAAGAAGCCTTAGATCGCATTCTGGCCCAGGTCACGCCCGCTGGCGTCGAGTCGGTGCCGCTGTTTGAAGCCTATGACCGCGTCTTGGCCGAAGACGTGCTCAGCCCCCGCGATGTACCCCCGTGGAACAACTCTTCCATGGATGGCTACGCCGTTGTTGCCGCCGATACGGGCGATGGGTCGTTCACACTGACCCTCAACGAGGTAATTGGTGCGGGCGATGTGGGAACCATTCGGGTCACATCGGGCACTACGAGCGCCATCATGACCGGTGCGCCGATGCCAGCAGGTGCCGACGCCGTCGTCAAAGTGGAGAACACCAACGCTGCGCGTACGGGCGAAGTCGTGATGTCGGGCAAAGTTGCTCCCGGAAACTTCGTGCGGCCACAGGGTGGCGATGTTGCCACGGGTGATCGTGTACTTTCAGCCGGCGCTATCCTGGATGGCGCTGCGGTGGGTATGATCGCCTCGTTGGGGTTCGCTTTTGTCTCGGTTCGCAAACGGCCTGTGGTGGCCATCTTGTCGACTGGCGACGAGGTTGTGGTGCCCGGTCAGCCCCTTGGACCCGGCCAAATCTACTCGTCCAACAACTACACCCTGGCGGGTCTCGTTCAAAAGGCCGGCGGCATCGCCCGTGACCATGGCAACGCCCCCGACGACCTCGAGGGATTGCTGGTTTGCCTCCGCGAAGCCGTCGACGGAGCCGATATCGTCCTCACCACAGGGGGCGTCTCGATGGGCGCGTTCGACTTCGTGAAAGAGGCGCACGCCGCCCTCGGAGCCGACCTCAACTTCTGGAAGGTCCGAATGAAGCCCGGGAAGCCCCTGGCGTTCGGGTCGCTAAACGGCGTGCCGCTGTTTGGTCTGCCCGGCAACCCGGTCAGCTGCATGGTGAACTTCCTGCAGTTTGTTCGCCCCTGGATGCGAACATCTCTTGGGGATCCAAACCCGTATCTGCCGGTGGTCAACGCTACGGCGGTCCACGACTTCAGTGGTCGTGGAGGGCGAGCGCGACTAGAGCGGGTGGTGCTTCGCCAAGGTGCGAATGGCTGGACGGCCGAGTCTACGGGAACCCAGTCCAGCGGGGTGCTCACCTCGATGGTGATGTGCAATGGCCTGTTGATGATCGGTGTTGATACGCCGTCTCCAAAGCAAGGGGAGTCCGTGAACGTCCAGCTCCTCGATCCGGGCTTCTTGGCAGGGGCCACGCCGAACTTCGGTTGGTAGTGGACGGCTATGTGCTGGCGGGTGGGCGCTCCACTCGGATGGGTGTCGACAAGGCGAGGGTGCCCTTTCCCCGTCGCGAACCTATGGCCATCAGCGTAGCTGCCATTGTGGGCGTGCACTGCAGGCGGGTGCGGCTGGTTCGCCGCGTTGTGCCCGATGGTCTTCCGTGGCCCGGAGTGGAGGTCGTCCGAGACCAGGCCCCAGTGGATGACGCTCACCCGCTCTGGGGACTGGCTGCGGCGCTAGAAGACGCAAAGACATCCTGGGTTTTTGTGACGCCCTGCGACGTGCCTTCGCTCACGGCCGAGGCGGTACACACGCTGATCGCGGCCCAGGTGTCGGTGGGCGGTCCCGTAGTCGCAGAGGGCGCCGGAAATCGTCATGTGCTGTTGGGTGTGTTTCCCAAGGACTGGTCCGCACGGGCTAAGGAAATGGCGACCCAAGGTGCGTCGGTCCGCCGGTTCGCGGAGTCTTGTACGGGCGTTTCGCTACCCGATGACGTGCTGATGAACCTAAATCGATGGTCGGACGCCCAGGAATTGGGCCCCATACAGCAACTCCGAAATCGGTTGCCTCATCTGGATACAATGGCTGAGAAGGCCGTCGTGAAGGGCGAGCAGAGTCGTTTGGCGCAGCTGGGTTGTATCGATCCGCAGCACAGTTAGGTTCTCCCGAGGTAGGCTCTTCCGAGCTTTAGGGGACTAGATAATGAGCGTAACGGAACACCGAAAGCACGCGCCGAAAGAGTCGCTGCGGATTGGGGTGCTTACTGTCAGCAGCACCCGTCAGCTCGCAGACGACAAGTCCGGTGATGTCATCTGCGGATTGCTGCTGGGCGCGAATCACTTGGTCCACGACCGCAAGCTGGTCACCGACGAAGTCGACGCTATCCGTACCGCGGTGGTGGCGATGAACTCGGCAGGGTGTCAAGCGTTGGTCATCACCGGTGGTACTGGCTTTTCCAAGCGGGACGTCACGCCCGAGGCCATCCGACCGCTGCTGGGTCGCGAGATCCCGGGCTTTGGCGAGTTGTTTCGGATGCTCAGCTGGGAGCAGGTTGGTTCTGCTGCCATGCTGTCGCGCGCGCTCGGCGGCGTCCACAACGGAATGGTGGTGTTTGCGCTCCCGGGCTCAAGCAAAGCGGTCACCCTTGCTGTCAACCGGCTAATTCTGCCCGAAGTGGGGCATCTGGTGGGTCAAATGAACAAGGTGGAACAGGTACAGGTTCCAGCCCCGGTGTCACCGATCTCTGTGGAGATGGTGGCGTCGAATAAGCCCACGCCATTGCCGTCACCAGAGCGAGGCGAGGCTCCTGTTGGCGCTTGGCGCAAGGCGATTGCGTCCCTGGGAGCCCAGGTCGAGTTGAGAACGCCACCGACTTTACCCGATGCCATCGTCCGTTTGGCACCGGTGGCTTCGCTGATCGCTTCCGCCGGAGAGCGTGGCACGCTCGTGCTCCCAGGTGGGCGCCAGATGGGCCTGTATGGTTGGCCCGATTTACGACGTCCAGGTAGCAAAGTGCTGGCGATCGGGGAGGGCGGTGTGCTGTGCGAGGTTCTGGCGCTGCACCGTCATCCCGCCCGAGTGGGGTTGTGCGTTCCTGGTGGTGTACTTCCCGATCCCAACGATGTCCAGCTCACCAGCGAGGCCGTTACCGGTCGTGTGCCGGACGCCGCGGGTGAGCTATTTGCCATCACCTCTGACGCCATTTGGCTGCGTCAGGGCGAGCTCGCCGTCCGTTGGGACGGTAACAAGCTGCACGAGGATGGCAGCTGTAAGCAGGTCCTCAGCACCTTGATGCTCGAGTGGCACGCACGGTAGTTCGCTTCCCCACAGACCGCTCAAAAAGGACTTCTGATCTGCGACACGTCAAGTTGCGGATTGACCCTTCCGCATCAAGGCTGTGGTGCCGCTGCGCTTCCAAAGTGGGCGCAGCCCGAGAGGGTCGGAGGCCTGGCACAGTGCGACTCTGATTGGGCCGAGCCTAGTTCATTGGACTAAAACTCCTGGGACCAACGAAAGTAGATCTCGGGCCATGGGTTTCGCTGGACATCGGTGAGGGTCTCGCTCCAGAGCAGGGGCCATCCCACGGTAATGCCTCCCAAATAGGGTTCCGCGCCGAGAATATCGGCCAGTCCAGCGACACCGACGGTGGCGCCGAGTGCTTCGGCGACCTCGTTATCCACGTTGGCCAAGACACCCTCTAGACCCGCGGTGAGCTGCAGCTCGGATCCCCAGGCGAGGAAGCCCGGAACCGACGCGTTTCGGAGCAGGGCCAGGCGGTATTCGAAGGCCCCGAAGACCCGTTGACTGGCGAGGGTTTGGCACGGCAACTCGGTGCCGTCGTCGCTGAGCGCAGGGCAGGCGGGCAGGTTGGGTAGGCTTCGCATGGCAGAGTGGCCGCCGAGGGCGATTTTGCGGTGAGGAACTTCGGTCTGGGCGAGAGTCAAGGTGGCCTTGGCCGCGACTGCGTGCCGAGGGTGTGGGCTGATGACACCGGCGCCAATGAGTCCCTGGTGCAGCCAAGTCTCATTGAGCGCGGGCACCACGCCGCCGCTTATCCCAGCGCTGAATCGACGCCCGCGGAGCGGAAAATCGCCACTAATTCGGGTGTCCCAGCTGTACACCACGCCGGAGCCGATGCTGCCCTTCAGTCCGTCGACATCGCTGAACATTGGATTCAACACGGAGGTCGCGCTCCACAGGGTGAACCGGTGCGGTCTACGCCAGCCATCCTGTAGTCCGCCCTCTTTGCGGGTGTAGGAGACGCGGGCCCCGACTAAATCACTAAAGCTGTTGTAGACCGAGCCCCGCCACAAATTGTGGGTGTCGTAGGCCTTGCGTAGCGTCATGGTGCCGACGCCGTAGACCTGTCGTTGGGTGACGTTAATCTCTTGGATCCCTGCGGAGAAGGTGAGCTGGTAGCGCGCCGGCCAGATGTCGTTCATCCGACTGGTCTGCAGGAGATTTCCATGAGGGTCGAGGCGAACGCGATGGATGTCGCCTAGTTCGTCGATGATCGTGGTACCCGGCCCGCCAACGACTATGTGGTCTTCGCCGTCGACCTGAACGACCGCGGCCTCGACCGGGGCGTTGTCGGCTGCGATTCGAGTGAGGTGCACCTCGCCCTCATTGGCGTGCACATCTAGGACGTAGTCTTGTTTCGGGTAGGAAGCGCGCCAGTTGTCCAGGAAGCTTTTGGGGATATCTACATTGGCTAGGGCCACTTCGGCGTTGACACCTAGAGCGATATCCCGCCGAACGTGAATGGCTGCGGCGTGGCCGTATCGGTCCGACAGCTGCGCCAAAACGATGGTTCCCGCTGTGTGTTCGTCCCACATCTCGACCAAATCGTCTTTTACGACGTCGGAGGGGTGCGGACGCTCAAGGGTCTCGCTGTAGAACGGCATGGTGGCACTGGCCAACAACCCTCGGACCTGTGGCATCCACGCGAAGACGCGAAGCAATTGGTCGGCGTCTGCACCTGAGATGGCCTCGGCGTGTTCTGCGCCGAGGGCGGCACCCCCGAGCTCGCGCAGGAAAGGATCGGGCTCGTCGACCCAAGCGGTGAGCATCGAACGGGTGACAGCTACCCGGTGAAATCGCTGCAGCCCTGGAGTCAGGCGATAGGCGCGGTCCGATACGTATGCGAGTCCGGGGCCGGGTCGAACCAGTCGACGTCGCAATGGGCCCTCGATGAGCGCGCCGTGGACCGGGTGAGCCTCGGTGGAAGTCTTGTCGAGGTTCCGCTGCAGTTCTCGTAGGAGCACCGGGCGGGGCCGTCGAGGGGTCACGAGTTCGACGTGCCAGTGGTCGCCGCTCAGCCGCGTGAGGGAGCCCTTGGGTAGGACGCCCAGCGAGACCCGTTCGGCTGTGCCCGACCAGTGGAGGAGGTCTTGGCCCACGGTGTCGCCCAAGGCGCCGACGGCAGCCGTTGGCAGCGTGACGGTGACCTGCCAGTCGAGTGTGGGCAGACCGCCGGTGTGGGGCTGCGGATACCAGCCGCCGTTGGCGAGGAGTCCCTCACGCGTCCATCCGAGCGCGCCGTAGCGGTGGGGGAGTTGGCTTTCGAACCGCACCGTGGTCGGCCCGAGTACCGTCCAGGTGACTGCGCCGTCGTTGGGACGCCCCGGGAAGGTGCGAAACATCCGTCGGTCATCTGGCGGGCTCGGCATGGCTGACAGGGGGT
>JAACDH010000038.1 GCA_009936995.1 Rhodobacterales bacterium | reverse complement strand
GCTGGGGAAACAGCTTCTCGGGTCAAGCCGTACCACCTGCCGGCACCGTATTTACAGCCATCGACGCCGGCGCAAGCCACACCTGCGGCTTAAACGACAGCGGCAACCTCGACTGCTGGGGCAACGACGGCTCGGGTCGAGCTACGCCTCCGTAGAGATCGGCCCGGCCACCCGTTTAACGCCAGGAAATCTCGACCTCGCCAGCGCCAAGAAGAACGCGCGGTGGGCCGTCTCTTGGGCTTGGAACTCGTCGAGAAGAACCGCGAGGTCTTCGCGGCCAACGGCCCGAGCTGCCTTGGCCGCGCGAACATAGTCGCCGGCGCCGCCAAACTCGAACTGGGCTGCTCCAAAAGCCGACGCCCACTCTCCCCACAGGTGACAGCCCACGCTGATCACGTTTCCAACGCACCAAAACAGCCATTCCAGAAAAGTGTAGGGCACTGCGTCGAACTCGGTGAGCAGATCTCCGAGGGTCTTGCGGTGGTGCAGCTCGTCGTCCAAAATCTGTCGAATCTGAGCCGCGACGTCGGGATCGGCCGTGGCAGCCGCATGACCGCGATAGGCTGTCGACGCACCCAGCTCGGTGGAGTACGCAACTTTGAGGTGGAAGACGAACCAGAACATCAGCCGCACCGTAGCGCAGGTCGCCAGTCTTGGGTGGGTATTGACACAGAGTTGCACGCCCAGCCAGCCGGTAGACACCGCTACAACGGCCCCTGTGGCCACCACCACGTCCTCTACCACCACGCCCCCCACCACGTTGCCCATCCCCGAAGATCCGGGCCTCACCCGCGCGGTAAACGACCGTGATTTCCTGCCGGCCGCCCTACTGGCCATCCACGCCGCCCAGTCAGAGATCCGAGTCGCCGAGTACCTGATGTACGACGACAACTCGGTCAACGACATCGTCTGGGCGTTAGCGGCCGCCCATGACCGAGGCGTGCACGTGCAAGTGCTGGTCGACGAAGAGGGCGATGAGACCCAGGGCCGCATCGATGCGCTGTCCTTCGTAGGTGTTGATACCCAGTTCGACAGCACCTCGGTCACCCTCCACAACAAGCTGATCATCGCCGACGACGCCGTGCTCGTGGGCTCCCATAACTTCACCGGGAGCGCCCTCGACCGAAACCGCGAGGGCTCCGTCTTCCTTCGCGACGCCGAGATCGCCGCCTGGTACGCCAGCTGGTTCGACGCCGTCTGGGACGACCCCGCCGCCAACCCGCCCGTGCAGCCATGGACCCGCACCGACCTCGCTCCCCTGGCCGATCGCAGCGTCACTCAGGCCCTGGTGGACTGCATCGATGGCGCCGTCACCGACATCGACGTGGTGATGTACGCCCTGTCCTGGAACGACAACTACCCGGGCTCCGAGGTCGACCAGGTGCTCACTGCGCTCGAAGTCGCACATCTGCGGGGGGTGGCCGTCTCCACGGTCCTCGATGGCTCCAGTTGGATCGTCAGCAATGGCATCAATGACGACGCCATTGACCGACTCTCGGCCGCAGGCATCCCCCTCTGGACCGCGCCGGCTAACATCACGACGCACGCCAAAGTGCTCCGCTGTGACGGTACGGTCATCGTCGGCGACGCGAACTGGAGCTACTCGGGCCTGGGGCTAATGCACGGCACGAGCGTGGTGGTACGCGACCGGGCGATGGCAGCGGAATACGCGGCGTGGATACAAGAAATTCGGAATGAGTCGGTGGTGGTTGCGCGGTAGGACGATGGCTACTTGCCCGACTTCTCTTGGGCGTACTTCAGCATCTGCTTACAGCTAGACTCGCCCGCCTCGCCCAAAAGCTTCGGACACACATCCGTCAGCAGCTTTTCGGCGTCGGTCCAACGCTCGGCCTGAATGAACGCGTAGCCCAGGTTGGCCTCGGCCAGGGGATTGTCGCCTTTGGAAACCCTTAGGGCTTCGTCGAGGCGATGTCCGGCCAGGTAGATCTCTAGACTCACTCGCTCTCGTTGTGCAGGCAGCTCGCCGGGCAGCTTCTTGGGCAACTTGACAAGCAGGGCCAGCGCTTCGTTGCTGTGGTTGGTGGCGTGGAGCTTCTCGGCGTGGGCGAGGACCGACCACGGATCGGCGGCTTTAGGACCGCCCACCTGGTCTAGCCAGACCTGCGCTTGTGCCAGGTCGGTGCGCGCGGCACAGGTGTAGCCGAGCTGGAGCATCTTCTGATTGCTGGGAAAACCCTCGAGCCCCGCCTGTACAGCGGTCGTGCAGTCCCGCCAGCGGCGCCCCTCAAAGTGACCAATGGCTTGATTATAGTGCACGGTCCACTGGCCCACCCGCTGAAGCCACTTGGTGACCTCGGGGATGGCATTGTCGGGGTCTTCCGCGACCATCTCGCTGGCGACAGACTGGACGAACAGGGTCCCATCAGGCTGTGCGACCGCCTTGGCCATGGCCTCCCAGGCCCGCGCTGAGTCGTCGGCGGCGAGCATCAGACGAGCCTCGGCGGCGAACAGCTGTGGGTTGTCACCGAACACGTCACGGGCGCGCTTGAGCACCGCACGGCCGTCGTCGACCTGGCCCTCTCGGGCGTCGAGCATCACCAACATGGCGGCTCCGACCCGGCGATTCTCGACCAAGTCCACCGTGAAAATGGTGCGGGTGGTCTCGGCGAGGTTTTCAACGTCGACCTCGATCTCTTGCCAGGCCTGGGTGTTGAAGGCGAAGGACAGATCTTCTCGGGCACCGGCGCTGTCTCCGAGTAAGTACCTGTTGATTCCCCGGCCAACACGCGCGTCGACGTGCCCGGGTATGTCGGCCAGTACCTTGTCGAGACTTCGGATGGCACCCTTGCGATCGCCGGCGTTGCCCTGCTCAAGGGCGTCCATCACCTCGACCATGATCACCGGGGATTCATGGTCGGAATTTCCGGCAACGGCAGGCTGGCTGACGAGCGCGAACAGGACGAAGGCGCGGATCAAAGTACATGCTCGTCGGTGCCCTGCCACAGCTCGACGCCCGCCATCTTGCGAAGCTTGGTGTCGAGGAGGTGGGACGGTCGGACGTTGGAAAGCGCAGCGAATAGGTTACCTTTCACGTTTGGATTTACATCGTTTAGGTGGTTGAGGAGGCCTTTGACTGCCTGCCGCTGCAGCCCGTCTTGAGAGCCACAAAGGTCGCAGGGAAGGATAGGAAAGGCCATCAGCTCGGCGAAGGCGGCGATGTCGCGCTCGGCGCAGTAGGCCAGCGGCCGGATCACGATGTTTCGACCATCATCGCTCTGCAGCTTGGGTGGCATGGCCTTGATCTGACCGCTGTACAGAAGGTTGAGCATGAGGGTTTCGATGATGTCGTCTTTGTGGTGTCCCAGCGCAATCTTGGTGCAGTTCAGCTCGACAGCGGCATTATAGAGAATACCCCGGCGCATGCGACTACACAGCGCGCAATAGGTCTTTCCCTCGGGGACCTTCTTGGTGACGATGGCGAACGTGTTCTGCGAGATCATTTTGAAGGGATAGCCCTCAGCCTCGAAGAAGTTGGACAGGATGTGGCCTTGAAAACCCGGCTGTCCCTGGTCGAGATTCACGGCGATGAACTCGAAATCGAACGGAACCCGCCGCTGAATCAGACGCATGAGGTGGAGCATTACGTAGCTGTCTTTACCGCCGCTCATACAGACCATCACCCGATCGCCGGGCTCGATCAGCTCGAAATCTATACTCGCGCGACCGACATTACGCAGCAACACTTTTTCCAACCGCTGTCGTTCGCCCACCAAGAACCTCCAGGTGTCGGAAATAACCCAGTTCACCAGCTCAAACCCGTGACCATGGCTCTTTTTGGATGGATGATCGTCGTTAATGACGTAAATTTTGCCTACGGAAATAAACGCGGAAGTTCCAAAACTACCCCGAGCATTCGCCTTTGCCAATGACTCTCCCGTAGATTGGACTCAAGCAGACTTTCGAGGTGCCGATTCTTTACTTATGGAGAACTCCGCCATGCAACCCGAAGAGAACGACGTCGACCTCGTGGTTATCTCTGAAGATGCACAGATCTACCACGCAACCATCGTCAAGCGTGACGGAAACACCGTCTACGTGAAATGTAGCGTTGTGGTGCCGGTCGGCACCCCCGTGTGTCTACAGAGCGATAGCTGGGACCAGTGGTTGTTCGCCCGCGTCGAGGACACCTGGACCCACGGACTCGAGCTAAAAGTCCGGCGCATGACCCACAGCGAACGTCGCGATTATACCCGCGTATATGGCGGGATTACGCTCCTGTACCAAGTGATCGACGCAGGCGGAGAAGAGCTCACGCTCCGCCGATGGATCGACAGGGGTGAATCGGTCAACGACACCTGGCAAACCCCCGACCCGTTCATGGACTTCTCGGGCTCTGGCCTGCGCTTCCACCACCTGCCCCTCTGCAAGGCCGGTGACACCCTACTATTAGAGTTCAAGGTTCCCGGCAGCGAGGACTGGCACCGAGCCACCGGAGAGGTCATCCGCGTAATGGAGATCCCCGAAGACGACCGCGATAACGTGCCCTTCGAATCAGGCGCCGTGCTACCCACACACTGGATCGCCATCCAGTTTAACGAGATCTCAGGCAGTACGGTCCGCTCTCTGGTTGCCTTCACCGAGCGCATCCAAGAAACAGCCGTTCACTTCGCATAGCGCTGTTCCAATAAGCACGCTGATTGGATCCTTTCCGGAGTACGTATGAATCCAGCCAAATCTATTCTTGAGAGCATCAGCGTCGCGGAGTTTCCGCTGTTGGCCCAGCTGCTCAACACCGACGCCGGCCCGCTGCTCAAAAAAGAGCTGAACCGACTGCTTTCTCAGCGTTGGGTCAGTCGTTCTCCGCGCCTCCAAGCCGAGGTGGTCGCCCGGCTCCGCGGCGATGCCTTCGACGAAGCCGTGCTGCTGCGCAACATCGCCGCCAGCGGTGTGTTGTTGCAAGTCAAACCCCAAGCCGAGATCACCCTAGACCAAGGCCCGCTAACGCTGACGATGCATACGAGCCGTGGCGTCGTCGATGTGCCCATCCTGTTCGCGCGATTGGCAGACATGTCCCCAGGTAAGTTCGAAGTCGCCTTTCGGTTCACCGAGCTCGATCTGCGCGGCGGTGTCTCCAACGACGACATTCGCAATTTGCTCTACGTCGGCTCCAAGCAGGTGCAGGGCTCTAACTCAGAACCCAAGTAGCTACTCGCTAATTGGCGCTTCAAGGTCGGGGGCATCAAAGGTCGCGATGGGGTTTCCGTCCGGATACAGAATGGGCGAATGACCGCCCACGTAGTGCTCTGGCATCTCCAGGCTTCGGGCAACGATTTCGCGAAGCATGCCACCCACGGTCGTCATATAGTACTTCGTAGCAGCATCTTCAGGCACGTTTCCGCCCATTATGGTGCGCACGTGGAAGGCCACCAAGGTGCCGCCGCCCGCCTCGGCCACCATCCAACCGCCGTCATTGGTGGTCACCCAAACGGCATTTTCCTCTTCCGCCTGGGCTCCGCGCAACGGGATGAGGCTCCAGGTGCGCTCCCAGCACTTGCCACCCGACTTCTCGAACAAGACGGTGTTGTTCACCACCTCGATCATCCACTGCCGATCGGCGAAGGGCCAGGGCAAGTCGACCCGCTGAAACAGCAGCTTGTGTTGGAACGTGCTGCCGGGCATGCGCTCTTCGGTGAGCCCTTGGATCAAAACTGCGTGCGCTTCGTCCTGTACCGCCACCCAAAGGGGATCGATTTTCGCAGATGTCCAAATGGCACCCATCGCCCGGTCTGTACCCTCAAGGCGCTCACGGCGCTTCACGAATTGCCCTGCCGCCAGCAGCTTCAACTCGTCGTCCGTCCAGTTGAATTGGTACGTGCCATCGGCCTCGATCATTTTATCCCAACGGGCCACATCGGCCTTGAGTGCTGCTAAATCGGTCGTCGCGGGTTTGGCTGCTAACGCCACCCCCAACCACAAGCTTGTCCACATACTGCCCTCACTCCTCCCACAGGGTAACGCGAGAGTGTCTGACGTCTGTGAAGATGAGCAGATGACGCACGAGCCCTGTCGATTCGAAAGCGGCGTCACTGACGGGGAGGTCAAAGGCGTACGCGCCCTGAACGGCGATCTCCAGAAGGTCGACATGGCCTTCGCCGAGTGGTTGGGTTCGGTGGCTTTGGGTGACCCAAGCGCGAACGACTTCGTGGCGATTTTCCGCTAGTCCGCATGGGTGGCGATGTCCCTCGATGGACACTTGCAGCGCGTTTGCAGGGGCTTGACGCCCAGGGTTTAGGCTAGCACCAGGTACGGCAAAGTGCGTAGAACCGGTCCAAAAACTACCCCCAAGCCAACATGGTTCGTCACGAGGACTGGACCGATGGGCCGCCATCGGTGAAGCTTCATCCGTGGATGTTCTCTTCCCTGCAGGATTAGCCCTCGGCGCGCTCGCCGCACCGTTGATCGCACTGTACTTTCTCCGAATTCGCAGACGCCGGATTCGAGTCAGCTCGCTGTTGCCCTGGCACGCCGTACAACAGAGCGAGCGCGCGGCGTCACCGTTCCACCGGTTCCGAAAGCATCTCCTGCTCTTTCTCCAGCTGCTGTTGTTGCTGCTGATGACCTTTGCCCTAGCCAGACCGGCGATTCAGACCGAGACCAAAGGCGTGCGCTCGGTGGTGTTGGTGGTCGACACCTCGGCATCCATGGGCGCCACAGACGAATCTCCGCATCGGGTCGCGGCCGCCACTCGTCAGGCCCAAGCGACGCTAGACTCCCTGGGTGTAGGCGACGAGGCCATGCTCATCGAGGCGGGTCCGCGCACGTCGGTTCGCGTCCCGTTCACCCACGACAAAGGTGCGGTATCCAGTGAGCTGGCGGCGCTCCAGCCCTCCCAGGCCCAAGGAACCCTCCACGTAGGACTTCAGCTAGCGCTCTCGTTGGCTCGGGCTCGTCCAAACGTCGAAGTGCTGGTGTTCTCGGACGGAGGCGGCGACAACCTCGAACAGTTGTCCGTCGGCGACACGCCGGTTCGCTACGTGCCCATTGGACTCCGCTCCAACAACAGCGGCATCACCGCCCTCGACCTTCGGCGCAGCCCCACCAATGACCTCGACCGCCAGTTATTCGTCACCGTGCAAAACTTCGGCGCCCGTTCCGTCGAATCCTCGGTCGAGGTGTACGCCCAAGGCGAGCTGCTGGCCCTTCGAAACGCCAAACTACCGGCCGCCGAGCCCGTCTCCATGGTGTTCGACATCCCGGGTTCAGCACGCGGAACCCTCGAGGTTCGGCTCGAAGCGCCTGACGATCTCCTCGACGCCGACAACCGCGCCTTCGCCATACTCACTGCCGCAGCCTCTCGCAAAGTCCTGCTCGTCGGCGACGATCCGTTCACCGCAAGCATCCTAGGCGCCGACCCAAGAGTGTCGCTCCTCCAACGGAGCGCCGACCAGGTCACCCCGTCCCTCCTCGATCAGGTCGACTGCGCCCTGTTCGCCGACGCAGTGCCCGACGATGTCCACGGACTCCCCCACGCCATCCTTGGTCCCTTGGCCGGCAGCCCGGTGCAGTACGCCGACAACCAGCCGGCGCCTCAAGTCCTCGACTGGCAGCGCACCCACCCGGCCATGCGCTCCGTACAATGGGATCAAGTCACCGTCGGAAGCGCCCGCAGTGTGTCCGACAACGGCGGCCTCATCCCCATCGTCCAGGGCGACACCGGACCCCTGGTGTTGGCCGGCGAACGCAATGGTGGGCGGGTCCTGGCCCTCTCCTTCGACCCCTACCAGACCGATCTTCCCATGCGGGTGGCCTGGCCGATCCTCATCCTCAACACGGTCGGATGGCTCACCGAAGGCGCCCCCGAAGCCAGCGAGGCACGGCTGCTCCGAACCGGCAGCACCTGGGTCCGCCGCATCGCCGATGACACAGTCCCCCAGGCCCGCATCACCGGGCCCAACGCGGCGTTCACCGCGCCCATCTCCGAAGGAACGCTCCGCATCCAGAACACCTTCGACGTGGGCATCTATGCCGTCCACGCGGGCAGCCTGCGCACCACATTCGCCGCCAATCTGCTGTCCAAGAAAGAGTCCGATATCCACCCGCGACCCAGCCTGTCCATGGGGGACGGCGAGACCACCGTGTCCCAAGCCGCGCTAGCCAGCAGCCGGATGGAGCTCTGGCGGCCCCTACTTTTCGGCGCCTTGTTCCTGATGATGCTCGAGTGGTTCGCGTGGAACCGCAGGCGGGCCGCATGATTCCAATGGGCTTCGAACGACCCGAGTTCCTGTGGCTGCTGCTGCTCTGGTTACCCCTGGCCGCCCTGGGCTGGTTCAGCAAACGGAAGATCAATCCCAGACGACGTGCGCTAGCCATGGGGCTGCGAACCGCCCTGTTGCTGACGATCGTCTTGGCGCTGTCCGAGCTCACCTGGAAACGGCCCGTCGACGATCTTGCGGTGGTCTTCGTGATGGATCGGTCGGCCTCGGTCAGTCCCAGCGCCATCCAGAACGCCGACAACTTCGTCACCGAGGCACTCAAGTCACAGGGCGACAACGATCTAGCCGGCATGGTGGTGTTCGGCGCCGACGCGCTGGTCGAGGCGGAACCCCAGGCAGAGTGGCGCTTCCACGGCAGCGATAGCACCCCAAATAGGCACCAAACCGATCTCTCAAGTGGCCTCAGGCTCGGCACCGCGCTGCTGCCCGCCGACCGCACCCGTCGCATCGTCTTGCTCTCCGACGGCGAACAAACCCGCGGCGACGCAGCCGCCCAAGCCCTGCAACTGTCCGGCGAAGACCTGCGCGTCTCGGTGGTCACCGTCGGCCGCGAAGAGGGCCCCGAGGTGTGGCTCGCCGACTTGGTCGCACCCGCTCGGGTCGACGAGGGTGCGGCCTACGAAGTGCGTGTGGTGGCCGACGCCGAGCTGCCCGCCGACGCCACCTTGCGCCTGTACCGCAACGACACCTACTTTGGCGCCATGCCGGTCTCACTCGACGGAAAGCGAGCCAAAGTCCTGGTCTTCAAGCAAGAGGCCGAAGCCGGCGGGCTGTATCGCTACCGCGCCGTCCTCGAGGTCGACGACCCCAGCCTCGACACCCTGCCCCAGAACAATCAAGTCGTCAGCACCGTCCAGGTGAATGGCAGACCACGGGTTCTCATCGCCGAGGGCGACGCAGGCCAAGCGCGCAACCTGGCGGCGGTGCTCGAACGCGATGGGTTGGCGGTCGACATCGTCGGCCCCGATGCCATTCCAGCGGGCCTCGCCGACTTGCGGCCGTACTCTGCGGTCGTCCTCTCAGATATTCCAGCCTACAACCTAACGAACCGGCAGATGGAGGCCCTGCGTAGCTACGTGCGCGACCTGGGCCGTGGCCTGGTGATGATCGGCGGCGACCGGTCGTTTGGCGTGGGCGGCTATTTCCACACGCCCGTCGAAGAGGCGCTGCCGGTGCGCATGGACATCGAAGACAAGACCCGCTTCCCAAAGCTGGGCATGGTCCTGGCCATCGACAAGTCCTGTTCCATGGGCGGCGGTGCAGGTTCCAAGCTCGGTTTAGCCCGCGAGGCCAGCATCCGAACCGCCGAGCTGCTCTCCGACCGCGACATGTTGGGCGTCATCGGCTTCGACGGCGCCGCAAGCTGGGTGGCCCCCCTACGCGAGCTCACGCAACGCCAGGCCATCCTCGACGACATCGCTGGCCTGCGCCCCGGCGGCGGCACCGACATCTACCCGGCCTTGGTCGAGGCCATCGACGCCCTCGACAGCTCCGACGCCGCGCTCAAGCACATCATCCTCATCTCCGACGGCATGACGTCAGCCGGTGCCTACGAGACGCTGCTCCGCGACGCCCACAGCCGCGACCTCACGCTCACCAGCGTCGGGATTGGCGCCGACGCCGACAGCCAGACCATGAAGGACTTCGCCACCTGGGGCGGCGGCAACTTCTACTTGGTCATCGACGCCAACGCGATTCCCGCCATCTTCACCCGCGAAACGCTACTCGCGTCGCGCTCCTTCCTGGTCGAGGAGACGTTCACGCCGGCCTTCGCCACGCCCTCCGAACTCACCCGGGGCGTAGCCGCGCTGCCTCCCTTGCACGGCTACATCGCCACCGAGGCCAAACAACGCAGCACCGTCGCCATGACCGTGCCCGACGAAGCCGGCGACCTGCCCCTGCTCGCCCACTGGCGCCACGGATTGGGGCGCTCGGTCGCCTTCACCTCCGACGCAAAGGGTCGTTGGGGCCGCGATTGGGTCGGGAGTCCCTCGTACACCGCCCTGTGGACCCAAACCATCCGCTGGGCCGTCGGCGACCCCGAGGCCCCGAACATCGCCATCGACACCGACATCGTAGACGGCGACTTGGTGATCACCGCCGACGCCTTCGACGCCATGGGAGGCTTCCAAAACTTCCTAGACGGCGAAGCGCGGGTGGTCAGCCCCAACCTCGAAGTCCAGAACGTCGTGCTAGAGCAAGTGGCCCCCGGCCGTTATCAGGCCCGAATCCCCGTCGATCAAGACGGCTCCTGGCTGGTCGGCATCGCCCTGAGAGACGGCGAGCAGGTCATCGGCCAGGCGGTCAGCGAAGCCGTGCAGCCCTACTCGCCCGAGTACCGGGCCAAAGGTGCAGGTGGCGCCATCATGGACGAGATCGGTCGGGTCGGAGGCGGCGGCACCCTGACCAACCCCGACGATGTGTTTAGGCGTCCAGACGTGGTTCGCACAGTTCCCCGTCCCCTCTGGCCGCTCCTGGTCGCGCTCGCTGGCCTGCTGCTGCTCATCGACGTCGCGGTACGCCGCCTCGACCTGTTCCGAGGCCGAGGTCAGATGATCGTCTCTCAACCTGCCGCCGCCGCGCCCCGCACGCCGTTCCAAGCCGCCGTCAAACGCCAGAAAGCCGCCAAAGCAAAGACCGAGGCCGTCGAGGTCGAAGAGGATGACGCCGCCCCGCCGCCACCTGCGGCCCCAACGGTGGACGCCGACTCGTACGCCGGCCGCCTGCTCGCGGCCCGCAGTAAAGCCCGCCACAACAGGAAAGACTCTTGAACGCCATGCTGCGCCGATTCTCCACGGACACCCAGGCCACCCTCTCGTCGGCGGTCCTGTGGCGTGAAGCAGCGCGAACCAGCCGGCAATGGCAAACCTACGCCATCCGAATGGGGTTCTCAGGCGCCATGATCAGCGCAATGCTGGCCGCCGTCTGGGTCTCGGTGAACGCGCCTGGCATCGACCATGCAAACCTGGCCTGGCTTGGGCGCGGACTGTTCATCGGCATGGCCACCATCCAGTTCGGCATGGCGCTGATGCTCGCCCCACTGCTAAGCGCCAGCGCCCTCATCGAGGAGGCCGAGTCCGGCACGCTCGATATGCTCGTGCTCACCAAGCTCACCCCCAGCCAAATCGCCACCGCCAAGGTGTTCTCCCGAGTTCTAATGCTGCTGACGGTCGCCTTTGGTGCCATGCCCATCATGGCGGCGGTCGTCACCTTGGGTGGCGTATCCGCGGTCGAGGTGGTCACGGTCAGCGTACACACTGGCTTGGGCATCGTCATCGCTGGCGCCATGGGTGGATTGTTCTCGCTGTTCACCCGAAGTCCGCTGTTGGCGATGTTTGCGGCCGCGGCCTATGCCATCCCTTGCTACTTGATCCTTCCCGTTATGTACGCCGGCCTGATCCTCGACCCCTCGGGCTTCAGCCACCTCAGCCCGCTGGGCGGGCCCGTCGCCACCGGCTGGGCAGCGCTGCTCCCCATTCCGGCGTTCATTCCCGTCCTGTGGATGATTTGGCACATCGGAACCGACCTCTTCGCCCTCCGCACCAGCCGAGCCCACATCCGCCGCGCCTTCTCGGGCGAGGTCTGGCACACCCGTAAAGCGCTTGTTGGCGCCGGTATTTGGGCCGCCGTTGGCTTCATCCTCGTGCCCAGCGCCGGCAGCTTCGTGTGGGTGCTCACCGCCGCAAAGTCTACGGGCTACGGGCTCATCGCCGTCTCTAAAATCCTACTTTGGCTTTGGTCTACCGTAGGATTGTGGTTCGCCACCTGGATGTACCTGCGCCTGGCCGTAGACATCGTCGACGCCATCGACCGCACCTTCGCCACGCCCACGCGCAAAAAGAAATCCAACCCACTGAAGATCTGGTCCAATCCCGTCGCGTGGCGCGAATCGCGGCCCCGGGCTTGGGGCGCCAGCGCCGTGCCCATCCAGTTCACTTGGTTGATTGGGCTGTTGTTACTCTCGCAAAGTACACTCTGGATGATTCCCGGAGGACTCGTCGCCCTGGGATTCCTCAACGCTTCCGCAGCGGTGGTGCTCACATTGTGGCTCGCCACCTGGTCGATCGAGGCCGAGCGTCGCGATCAGTCCCTCCAAGTCTTGCTCACCACCACCATGCCCGCGTGGAAGATCACAATCGGAAAGATGCTCGGTATTGCCCTTCCTACCTTACCGCTCATCCTACTCTCGCTACCCATGCTAGCGCTGGGAACCCCCTACGCGCACGCTGTTTTCGGCAGCGAAGACCACGTGATTAACGCCTTTGGAATGGGCATCGCGGCGTGGGCTTGGGTGGTCCCCACCTGGCT
>JAACDH010000290.1 GCA_009936995.1 Rhodobacterales bacterium | reverse complement strand
GGTTCCCACTGGTCGCCCAGTCCCAGGTTTTGACCGTGTAGGTCGCCCATGGCGAAGTCGATGCGTTCTAGGGCGTCGAAAAACTGGTCGGCCGAGTAATGCAGCTGCAAGGACCGCCAGAGCTTCTTTTTCGCCTCGTCATTATCGCTACCACTAGTGAACACGGTGATTCGCTCGTCGGTGCGATCGAGCAGCTCGGGGGTGACATAAGAGCCCAGGAAGCCCGTGCCTCCGGTGAGGAAGATGCTCATTTACTGGCGACTCGTTCTTGGAGATGGACGTCTTCGAGCTCAAAGCGCGGAGAGGACGGCGAATCCGAGGGGATTTTCTCGCCACGAATGACAGGAATACTCCACTTTTGCAGGCCTGGGAACTCGACGTTGACCCAATAGTGGCGCCAGTCGATGTAGGCGACGTTCCACTCGAAGCCCGGCATGCTGTCTTCGCAGAGCGCACGCACACGCCCCGTCTGTAGGATGTAGTTGTGGTCGTGGATGAACGGCTTGAACAGCTCGAGCATGTTCTCGATGCGCTTGAGTTGCTGCTCGGAGTCGTAGACCTTGCTGCGTGCCGACGCGAGCCAGTCGTCTAGGGCCGCGCCCACTCCACTGTCGGCCACTTTTGCCGGAAGCGACTTGTCGGACTTCACGCTGCCGAGGCCGTCGCGCA
This sequence comes from Rhodobacterales bacterium, assembly GCA_009936995.1. Classification (GTDB taxonomy): domain Bacteria; phylum Myxococcota_A; class UBA796; order UBA796; genus JAACDH01. Next base: position 8,731 of record JAACDH010000290.1, on the reverse strand, counting down.
GGCCGGCGGTGAAGTCGAGCAGCCGATCGACCGAGCACAGCCCCTGTTGGTGTTGGGCCACGGGACCCGGATCGAGGTGCTGGCTCCACATCCGCTCGGAGGGAGTTCCGCCGCCTTTGCGAATCCAGCGACGCATGCCCAATCCAGTGAGCTCGACGCAGCGCCCGAAGGTGAGCGGGTTCACGTCGGAGGACGCCAATTGGTAGACGCCACCGGCCTCGTTGCGGATGGCGGCCGCGGTGATGTGGGTGAGCCCTTTGGCCACTTCGTCTACCGGAATGACGTCGAACACGTTGTCGGGGGCCGTGGGCAACCGGCGGAAGCTGGTGGTGATCAGCCAAGCGAGCGGACCGGCCGTGTTCAGGCCCTCGTTCCAACCCACAAACGGATATTCGTGGGCACACTCGACGATAGCCGGGCGAGCGATGGTCCAGTTTACATCTTTAGTTTGCGTGATGATGTGCTCGGCCAAACCCTTGGTGTACGTGTAGATATTCGGCCAACCTAGAGCCTTGGCGCGGGCAGAGCCGATGTCGATGCGTGTACCCACCTTCTCGACCGCGTCGCCCTCTTTGCAGGCTTGCTGTAACGCTCGGATTTCGGCATTTACGTCGAACGGTTGGCCATTGGGGGCGATGCCGGGGACGAGCGCCTCGGGGACATCGCCGCTGACCATTCCGGCCACAAAGCAGGTGCTGACGTGAATCAGCGGCACGCTTAGTCGACGGGAGAGCTGAGCTGCGTGGCGGGCGCCAAACACGTTGACCTTCAGCGCCCGGAGCGGGTCGGGCTGGAAGTCGGTGATGCCGGCGCAGTGGATGATGGCGTCGACCCGGCCCGCCAAAGAGAAGACGGCATCCGTGCCGATGCCCAGCAGCGGTTTCTCGATGTCGCCGTCGAGGACCTCGAGGCGGGCGCCCAGGAACCGACCCAGGTTTGCACCGTGGTCCTTGCGAAGCTGGCGGAACACAGGAGACGTGTCGATGACCTTCTCGTAGCGCATGCGCGCATTTTCGCGACGGGAGCGCGGCCGCACGATCAAGGTGATCTTGCCGATCTCGGGTAAGCGCTCGAGCACCATCGCCAGCCAGACCTTACCGACAAAGCCGGTGGCACCGGTGAGTAAAATATGGCGTCCTGCCAGGGTTTTACGCAACATCTTACGCTCCCACTACGGGCCAGTCGAGGTCGCGGGCGGCGGCTCTTAGGGAACGGTCGGGTTGCACCGCACAAGGGAAAGCCACCGCTGAGAGCAAGGCCACGTCGGCATCTCCGGCGCCATAGGCCGTGGACTTGGACAGGTCGAGCTTGTGCTGGGCGGCAAAGTTCTTCAGCCAGGTGCCACCCAGTCGCCCAACCACGGGGTCGAGCAGTCGACCGGTAGCCCGACCGTTGCGATACTCCATGCGATTGCAGACCAGGTGCTTAGCGCCCACCTTGTCCGCCAGCGGCTTGATGATACATTCCAGATGCTCGCTCACCAGCACGATCTCTTGCTTTTCGCGCTTGGCACGGGCCAGTAAATCCAGGCCCACCGCAGCCAAATTGTCTTCGAGATACGCCTCGTAGTAGTCCTCGCCCAAGATGACCAATCTGTCTTCGGTCATGCCCCGTAGTCCCATCCAGGCGGCGCAGGTCGCCAGCGTACGGTCACCGCCCAACGCCAACGGCGCCGACAGTGCCACTGCGCCGAGCCGAACGAAACGAGATGAAATTTCTTGGCTATTGGCGGCCAACCAGGCGGCGGCGACCTTCGCAGAACGCGAAATAATCGGGCCTTCAACACGAAAGAAGGCGGCGGGACGTGCAGACATCGGGGTCTTCCTACGGGGGAACGCTGGCAACCTATCTCAATTAGACTGACGTGTCAGTCTACTTTTGTTGTTCGTTGATTTGCCGGGGTTCAAAGTACACGGGGCCCGCGCCAAACCTGACAAGGGGTGGAACGATAGGACGTGCAAATATGCGGCGAATTGGCGACAGGAGGCGACGCTTGACGCACCTATGTAGGTCCTCACAGAGCCATCGATAGGAATCTCCGAAGCCTGTGCCCTGCAGGTGGGCGACATCGACACCCGCGCCGGGCTCATCCACGTGCGTCATGGCGGTGTACTAGGTAGGGCACGTGGATTTCACGCGGTTTGCGGCGGAACCACAAGGGAACGCCGACTCCCGCGAAGCCGGAAGAACAGGCCGCGGTTGCAAGGATCACGACAAGCGCCGATTTACACGGGTGCGTTCGGAACGCCCCTACAAAAGCGTTCCGATCTCTTGCGACTGAGGAAAGTTGCGCTCCTGCACAAATACAGCGTCAGGGAGGGGGGAATTATGCGCTGTTTTACCAAATATGTCAGACACGGAAACCTGACTGTGGCGCTGTGGTCAGGCGTGCCCTTTGCCCTATCGGAGCGAATCTGCCATTCTTTAGCCAGAGTTAATATTAACCGGGGGGTTCATCTTGCTCATTCAAGCCTTAGTGCTCCTTTCGGCGCTATCGACCGCTCTAACGGGCGCGCTCCAACTGCACGCCTCCCCCCTGATTGAAGCCGTTCCCGGTACCTTCTACGAAAATGGTGTCGGCGCCCCCTCGGTGGTTTGGGACGAAGAGCAAGAGCGGTATCTGATGCTGTTTGAAACCCCACTCGACGCGGTTAGCACAGACTGCCCTTTGGGAATGTGGGGTCTTGGCGCGGCCTGGTCGTCGGATGGCCAGTCCTGGGAAGTGTGGCCCGAGCTAATTCTCGAGCCAGGCGGTTATGACTACAACGCATGTGCAGTGGCCCATCCCGCCACTTTGTTGGAGGACGGAGAGCTTCAGCTGTGGTTCAAGGCCCACGGCACCATGGGCGAGAGCGGCGTGGGCTACGGGCACGGCAGCATCACTGTGCTCACCGAGTTCGAGCGACAAGAACAACTCGATACCCGTCGCGACGACCTAGACGATGCGCTGGTCACGCCGATTTCCGACTATCGCGAGCTGCTGCTGACCTACCAAAGTGAACAACTCCAGCCGAGCTACGGCCTGCTGTCCGACATTGACGAAGATGCGCTCGATCTCGGCGAAGACATCGACGATCGCGTCAACGACTTGGTCGAGCAGATCGACGAAGGTGCGATGCTAACCACCGATGTCATCCTGTCGTACCTCGACACCCTGCTCCTGCTCCAAGAGTTAATCGACCAACTGGCCTACAGTCCCGCTGCAGCCGAGTTCCTCGCCGCGTCCACCACGGTGCATCAAGCCACCCAAGACCTGACGGACTTCCTGGTCGACTGCCAGATTCAGAGCGACACGCTAGACGCCAAACAATCGGTTCTCGATGCCGGCGAGTGGCAACAGGGCGCATCTTTCACCCTGTCCGACGCGCTGGTCCTGCCGGTCACCACCCGGTTCGGGTTTCCGTCGGTGGTCAAGCAAGGTGGCCTGTACACCATGTTGCTGGCGAAGGTGCCGAACCTCTACCGGGCTACCTCCACGGATCGCGTAAACTGGACCATCCAGACCACACCCGTCATAACGCCCGGAGTCGCCTCGTGGGCGCCCGATGCCTTGTTCAACCCTTCTCTTACCTGCGGCGAGGGCGACTACCCGTACACCAACTACTTCGGCGGTCGCAAGAAGATCACTTGGCGGGTGGTTGCCGGCGGCTGGGGCAGGGCGATCAGCCGAGATGGCGACACCTGGCTGGTGAACGCCCTGGCCAGGGTCCAGTTCATAGGTACCAAAGCTTGGCGACACTGGGATGTGATGGAGGTCGGGGACGAGACCGTCGTGTGGTACTCCGACAAGGATGACCAAGGTCTGAGTCGTATTCAATTGGCGTACACAGACCCGGTCTGGGACACCGCCGATATTCAGGACCGCAGCTGCCCGTGAAGGATGGTTCACGGCGATCAGAGCGCCAAGGAGCGCCAATGGGTCTGGACCCAAGGGCAGCTCACGACCGCTATCGTCACGGGTCATGATACTCAATGAGGCCGGACGCCGATGCGAGCATGGAATCCGACTGATCCCACATTAGTCTCTCCGAACGCCAGAATAATCGCGCCTTTAACACGAAAGAAGGCGTCGGGACATGCAGACATAGGGGCTTCCGACGGGGGAACGCTCGCAACCTATCTCAAGCAGACTGACGGATCAGCCTACTTGGGTTGTTCGTTGATCTGCGGGGTCTCAAAGTACACGGGACTCGACCATGCCACACCACCATCCGCCTGAATCGCCCGGATATATCCGAAGTCACCCTTGGCATCGGGCGTGACCGTAAACCGATGATGCAGCAGCACACCGCCCTGCCCTTGGGCCACCACCTCGCTGCCGGCCCGGTTCACCCACTCCAGCCGCTCGATGGCCGTGGTGCCGACCACCCGAACCACCACTTCTGCAGGTTCCACACCGAGCACGCTGCCCATGTCCGCCTCGTTGACGGTCACTCGAAGAACTATTCTCGGGCCATTCGTGGCGTAAACCCTTCGCTTCCGTAGCGCTTCGAGCACCCCCATCCGGGTCTTGTCGCTGGACAGAATTGCCACCAGGCCGCCGCTCTGGCTGTTCCAGTGCGCCAAACCGGGGTGGCCGTCGTGGCCGTCGGTGCTGCCGATCAAGCCGAAACGCACCCCCTTTCGCAGCTGGTCGACGACAAAGTTACCAGGTACTGCCTGGTAAATCTCCCCAGGCGCGTCTGGACTCTCGCTCTGTCCGTGTACCGACACGATCTCGGTGACCGGCTCGAGGATGGGGTCGGGGGTGATGGTCCAGTCGATGGCCACCGGCCCACCCGCCGAGTGGTGGGCGATGGTGACCGCCGGCTGCCCGCGGAGGGCGGCCCAGAGCTCCTGCGGGGCGTCGGTCGCTTCGTCGAAGGCCGAATACAGGGTGGGGGTTCCGCCGAAGAACAGCACATGGCGATGACCGTATGCCCAGTTGGTCCACTCGTATGCCGGGATCGCCACAAACTCACCCGGCACATTGAAGGCCTGGGCGGCGTCCAGAGACTCCTGCCAGATCTCTGGGTGCTGGTCCATGAACTGCATGCCCCAGTGGTCGTGGTCGGTGAGCGCCACCACATCTAGGCCGGCCACGTCGCGGGCGTAGGCAAGCACGTCGGCTGGGGTGCCGGTTCCGTCGGAGCGGCCGGTGTGAATCTGAAGATCTCCCCACAAGATGGGCTGGGCGCCCTCGCGCACGACCATTGGGTTGCTGACCGCCGACAGGTTGCCAACCCCGGCCACGGCGAGGGCGTATACCCCCGGCGCGGTAGGCGTGATCGAGAACTTCGCCAGGCCCCGCTCGTCGAGGGTAAGGGTGGACGGAGCGCCCAGCTGTGCCTTGGCCGTGAGCGCCAGCGTGCGCTTGCCAGGGACTGGACCGCTGCCCGCGCCATCCAGCGCCGCCACTCGAACCCAGACGGTCTCGCCCGGTGCAGCCGACGACGGCAGGGTCACGTTTAATCGGACGGCTTGGCCAGGCGTAATCTCGATCAAAGCCGGTGGTTGAACCATGGCGCGAACGCCGTCTCCGTCGCCGTCGACCGCCACCCAGAAAGCGGACTCACGCTCGGAAAAGCGGTCTGCACGGGCTCCGGCGGGACCGGCCCCGTAGTGAATTTGCACGGTCTCACCCGCCGTGAGCGCCCTGCCCTCCACCCGCCACATCATCATCTGTGGATCGCCTGATATCGCCTCTAGCGACACACCAACGGGTAGCTTGCGCAACTCGACAAAGCCCGGACCCTGTGGATGCTCCACCTGTGGCGCGTCCCAGCCCCAGAACGCCGGCGGCTGAAACACCACCAATCCTCCCTCGGCAATACCCTGGTCCCCCGAGGTGTACGCAAAGACCCACTGCCCGGCCTCGCCGACCGGGATGGACGCCGGGCCGCTCAACAGGAACAACGAGCCACCGCCATCGGACGGGTGTCTCTCGGCCCGTACATCGTCCCAGAGCGCTTGATGGGTCTGAATATTCGCTGTGGCCGGCAGCGACATGATCGGCAACGCGACGTGAAGCGAGGCCGCCGTCTCGATATCGGGCGCGACCTCGGCCGGTGCACCGCAACCCCACAATAAAAGCCCAAAGACCATGGCTAGCTCATCCACCAAAACATACCAGAAATACACATAACGACCGCCATAGACACCATACCCAGCACCACACCCAGCGCGACCTCCACCATACGCTGACGCCACTTACCTTTGCGATCGCGACGTAACTCCGCCAAAATATCGTCGGCCTCAAACGCTTGGACCTGTTCCTCGTCCTCCATGATGGCGTTGTCGGAGATAAGCGACGACCCTGGCAAATCGCTGGGCCGGTTGATGAGGTCGGAGAGCTCTTGCTCGGCGGCGGTACGTCGTCTGTCCTCTGCGTGCTGAACCACGCGCATCACCAGGGTGCGCTCCTCATCCTCGGAGAGGTTCACAGCCTTGTGGAAGGGCCAGGAGTTGGCGACGTCTTTCAGCCCCTTTCTGTCGATGATTCGGGTGGCTTCGTCAATGGCGTCGAGTTCTTGTTCGTCCGGCGACAATGCGGCATCGAGCAAGCGAACCACGTGTGCCATCGAGGGGCGGGCCTCGGGTACCGGATCGGTGCACATGATCACCAAATTGCGCACACTCCACGGTGCGTCTCCGCCGGGGTCGAGGGGGCCTAGGTCGTGCTTCTCGCGGACCAGCCGAACCAGCTGTGCGGCTCCAACCGGAGCATCGAACGCCCGGTTACCCGTGAGCGCCTCGTACATCACCTGGCCGAAGCTGTACGTGTCTGCCGGTCCGGGCGCCACCGAGAGGGCGTCCACATTAAGCAGCTCGGGCGCCATATAGGTAATGGTGCCGGGAATGGAGCCCGACCCTGTGAGTCGCGTTCGGTCAATATCGAGCGCGATGCCGAAGTCGACCAACACGCCACCACCGTCCCGAGTGAGCATCACGTTGGAGGGCTTCAGGTCTCGGTGATGAATGCCGCGCCGATCGGCGTGGCGCATTCCGTCAGCCACCATCCGAAACACTTCGCAGGATTCCATCCAGGGCATGGGACCACGCTGGAGACGGTTGAGCAGATCCTCTCCCTCGACCAACTCCATCACCAAATACAGGCGACGGTCATCGGTCTCGCCAGCCGCCAGGACGCGAACCACCCCGTGATGCCGGAGGCGCGCCAAAGCGTCTATCTCGCGCAGGAAACGGTCTCGGCTGGCGTCATGAACGTCTAGATGCAACACTTACAGTGCACCCTTAAGACGGGGACAGATCGCGCTATGGCAGCGATACACCATGGCCATGCCACCACGACCTAGCGGGCCATCAATGATCCAGTCTGCGACTCTGTCCCCTGCTTGAATGACATGCCTCCGATTGAAGGCAGTCTAGCTCAGACCCACCGCTTGCTTCAGCTTCGAGAACCATCCGGCTTTTGGGGATACCGCGGGTGCCTCATCGGGATCGTGGGTTCCGCAGCGAATGTCGTGGTCGCAATGCCGTCCACTGGCACTTCCGAACACTCCGCGGGCCCGCTGGAAGCCACTGGGTACTGTGTGCCCTTGTTTTTCGCCCCAAGCGCGGGCGGAGTCCACCAACTTGACCGCTAAATCGGGCTCGACCTCGACCATGGCTTTGCCGTCTTCAGAGCGGCGGCCCAGCTCGATCCGCACCGCTTGAACCGTGGCATCGGTACGGGCCGTCGCATCGACAACGCCCCGCTCGGCTAAGTCGAGTTCGAAGAAGGCGGCGGCGATGCGCCCATCATCGTGCTTCCGACTGAAACATACGTGCGCATGAGCCCCTCGCTCGTACCAGTCCTCGGACGCCCAAGCTTCCCACATGGGCCAGCCACCCGACTGACGAACGGCGTCGGCCGAGGCACCCGTGACGTTTCGACTGCCTCGACTCGTCTGAATCTTTTTCCTCTTTAAACGTGTCTTCTCACGTTTCTTGGCCGCTCTGTGCTCTCGCTGTTTTGACAAAAGGGCTCCTGCAGCCTTGTACGCCGTCGAGGTCGATCCGGGGAGTATTCGGGGATCAACATCATGAAGTGCTTAACGCGTATGGCAGGCCAGGCGATGACCGCCCGGGCAGCACCTCTGATTGACCCTGTGCTGCCCGACAGGACCGTAGGCGAAACAGAGCCCACGGCGCCGAAGAACGTCCCACCGATGACGAAGCGTCACGATTTCGGGGAGCATTCTACCGTCTCACCGCCTCAATGCCGAATGATATAACCAAGCTTGAAGACAGTTAATCGAGCACCTTCGGCGCCCGGGCATCCAGGCCGTGGCGCCTATATGATAGAACAAGATAGGCGTAAACGAGGCACGAGGCGGACAAAAGCGCCCCGGGAAGAGGAAGAGCACAGAATGTTGAGGACCGCATTGGGGCAGATCCCCTTGATCGCTTGGATATGCGCGGGTATTGTCTCCACGCTCGTAATCGCAGACATACTCGCCTTTTCGCTAATGGACATCCAACTCGACGTCGCGAGCTTAATTCCCTATCTATGCGCCGAGGTCGGGTTGCTGGTATTGGTGGCCTACTACGTCTGTTTTCGGGATGAACCGTTCTTGCGCGATACGCTGCTAGCCGCCTATCTGACATTGGCATTCACCCATGCCTACTCACCGCTGATGTACGCTTTGGCTACGGTAGCGATGCCGCTGCAAGACGACATATTGTTGAGTTTTGACGTTCTCATTGGCGTAGATGTCCCTAGCGTCGCGCTGTGGGCGCAAGACCATCC
>JAACDH010000289.1 GCA_009936995.1 Rhodobacterales bacterium | reverse complement strand
CCGGGCAACGTCGCCACATCTGGCCACCAACCACGCCGAAGCGCACACGTGATCGGCTAAGCCCACAGCTGTGGTTTCACGGTCATCGTTGACCCTCCACAAACGAAAACCGAGTTGGGCACCTCCCCGTATTGGGGTCGGTGAGCATCGCGATGATGTCGGCGAACGAGACGGTGACGGGCGTGTCGAGAAGGTCGTCCAGGACACCAATCAGGCGCCGGTTCCACCACTTCACCCACTGATGGGGATTGATGCGCGGTCGTTTTTTGGAAGAACAGCTCGACTTCCCACCGCAAACGGTAGATTTACCGCGTATCATCCACCCGAAGCATCGATGCGAGCGCGTTGGTCGCGTACAGCGTAGACTCGCCAGTTTTCGGGTGCCGGATGGCTATCCCTCGGAAGTCCTACGGCCGCGGTGGCGTCGATTGTCGATGGAGACCGCAGGATTCCAGCCTGCCGGGATTCGTGTCAGGAAGTAGCCGCCTGCTGAGTTGATCTGTCGCCACAGCGTTGGAGAGGCATCGCCTCGGTCGAACCGCATCAGGGTGCCCGGTAGATCCGCGTCGATTCCGAAAGCCTTGCAGTCGGCGTGAGCTTCCCTTGTGACCCGATATTTCAGCAGCTCTCCGGTGAACACTCGGTTCTAGGCATGTACCTTGAGTGCCGCCATCGCGGTGTTACGTCGCGTTCCTTTTCAGACGCCGCGGAGATCATGGTGGACTTTCACCACGGACGCGTCCGCAGCGATAACGTCTCCAAAGCCTGATAATGCGTCAGGCGGCCTCCCAAGCTCTCGACCAGACTCCTCGACAAATCGGTTCAGCAACCACACCATTAGGCGTGGTGAACCCGGGCGTGAGCTGGCTTCAGAAAGAGGACCGGGCCAAGCCTGTAGACGTCGTCTCTCGAAGAAGCTGGCCAAGCTGGGAGATGACGGTGGGCCCACGAACGACAAGCCCGAGCACGGTGACCATCCGCAGTGCATACGCGTCCACCTTGCCTTCCCGGCGCACGACGCCAAGGACTCGGGCCAGGCGGCGAACCTCCGGTGGTGGACACAATCTGGTCAGCAGGTTGGTTGTCGCGGTACGGAGTTCAGGGGTGACAGGAATCGCCGGAGTTTGGTGTTGAGTCGTCACTCACTGACCACGGGTCCCGTGGCTCCTGTCAATGGGTGGGGTCTGAATCCCTCTGTTACGCTGAAATCACCTCGGCTATTGGCGCATAGCCGAACGCGCATGGTCCAGTGCGGGCCCAGCCGAGCGATGCACCAACGCCGTGCCTCGGTGAGAGAGTAAGCTTCGCTTTCGGGAGGCTGGCCTAGCGGCCTGCCTCGGCACCACAGGCGCCACGCCCTTTTCGCGCACCCAAAACGTCCGAAAGCCTGTATGCTGATCTCGGAGATGCTCTCATGCTTCCTATCCTCGCCTTTGACGAGGAGGCCCGCACTGCCCAAGAGGTGTTCCGGTATACCGACCCCCCCGGTCGGGTCATGAACGCGGTGGGAGACGTGCGAAAGTTGCCCGGCGGTAACGACCTCGTGGCGTGGACGACTTGGGGTCTGGTGATTGAGTTGACCCCTAGCGGCGAGGTGGCCTGGGCGATCCAGTGCACCAACGAATTCCCAGTGACCCGGGTGCGCCATATCGAAGTTCTGTGCCATCTTCCGGATTTGCCATGAACGCACTGTGCATCCTACTTTTACTGGCCTGTGGCGGGCCCGCGGCGGACACCGATGTACCGGTCACCACGCCGGTAGACCATCCACCCACCACGTTAGAAGAGGCCATGGCGGGGCAGGGCCTTGAGGTCCAGAACGGCCTGTTCTTCATCAGCACCCTTGAGGGCTGCTGCGACCCGGGTGCCAACTGCTACGGTAACAACGTGGCCACGCCATACGGAACGCCTGCTTTACCGCCATCCCAGGGTGATGTCATCGATTTTGTCGATGTGGTGGAGGACTGGGGAGCGCTGCCCAACAATGACATGTCGCGCACGTTTCGCATGCGGTCAGACCAGGCCGTGCTGACAGTGGGAAACTTACCCCCTCCCGCAAAGTACTTCAGCTACCGCAGCTACCTTGGAGAGCGCGAGGATTCGCCCATCGTCAAGATCGGCAGCCTGGGGGCGTCGCTAAACAACTTGGTGGTGGCGGAGCAGCTGGGCACCGAGGACATCTGGGGTCAGCGCATCGCCATCATCACCAGCGGCGACGCGGTCACCGAAGCGCGCACACGCCAGGCGCTGCTCGCCTTGGACTGGGAGGCCGACCACATCTTCACCGACCGTATCGCACCGGGCGTGGTCAACTTTGGCCTGTCTCCAGACAGCGACCGGCTGTTCGCGGTGATGCGCACGGCGGTATACGACGACCCCGCCGAGGGCGCCGCCTGGCTCGACGAAACCGGCTGGGAGGTGTATCGGCTCACCCCCATCGAGGAGCTGGCACAGCACACGCCGCATCCCGCCGCCACGCTCCCCTCTCGTGGCAGCGGCACCACCGAAGCAGACTGGATAGAAGCCACT
>JAACDH010000288.1 GCA_009936995.1 Rhodobacterales bacterium | reverse complement strand
AGCACTGTGGCTGGTGTGACCACTACGCTTGGTCGAGGTGGTTCGGACTACAGCGCGGCCCTCTTCGGCGCCTGTCTCGACGCCGCGGAGGTCTGGATCTGGACGGATGTCGATGGCATCCTCACCGCTGATCCGCGCTTGGTGGCCGAGGCCCGAAGTTTGCGTCAGGTGAGCTACCGAGAGGCGGCTGAGATGTCGTATTTCGGCGCAAAAGTTCTGCATCCACGCACGCTCCTGCCCTGTTCGAAGGCCGGTATTCCCATCCGAATCCGCAGTACATTTAGCCCTGAATCCGAGGGTACTCTGGTCGCAGAGACCTCGGAATCGGTGCCCGAAGGCGTAAAGACGGTCACCTCCATTCGCGACATGGCGTTGGTCACCCTCGAAGGGCGAGGTATGGCTGGTATTCCTGGTGTCGCCCGCCGAATCTTCGAGACCACCGAAGCGGCCGGCACCAATGTGGTGATGATCTCTCAAGCGTCGTCCGAACAGACCGTGTCGCTGGTGGCCCGAGCCACAGATGCCGCAGCCCTGGTGGACGAGCTTCAGGTGCGTTTCCGTCTGGAGTTTGAAGAGCGCGCCCTAGAGACCATTCAGGTCACCGAAGACGTCGCCATTGTGTCGATCATCGGCGAGGGAATGGCCGGCCATGTGGGCGTCTCCGGAAAGCTGTGTGGCGCGCTGGGCCGAGCGGTCGTCAACGTGCTGGCCATCGCACAGGGCGGCTCCGAACGGTCCATCTCTGTCGCCGTGACGGGTGCTAGCGTGCAGCGGGCTGTTCGCGAGGTTCACTCTGCCTTTGGACTCACCCGTGTCGCCCACCTGCTCTTGGTGGGCTGCGGTCGTGTGGGGCAAGAGCTGCTGACCATGGTCGCCGAGACCCGCGCTCGCTTGGCCGATCAAGAGCTCGAGCTTCGGCTGATCGGCCTGTGCAACCGACGCACCTGGGCCCTCGACCTGAACGGCATCGATCCGCTCGTTGCTCAAGAAGTCTTGGCCAGCGGCGACGCCCGTCCCGCCGACGCCGCGCTCATTGCCCGAATCGCCCAAGAGCGCCTCACGGACGTGGTGCTGGTCGACGTCACCGCTGGCCCGACTGCCCCACTCCACCAGTTAGCCCTCGACGCCGGATTCCATGTAGTTACCGCCAACAAGATCCCCTTGGCAGGGCCCTTCGACGAGTATCAGCGACTGGTCCAGGCCCGAGACCTCAGCCGGGTTCGCTATGGCTACGAGACTACCTTTGGCGCGGGTCTACCGGTACTTCACACGTTGAAAGAGCTCGTCCATACCGGTGATAAGCTGCACGCGATCACCGGCTGCTTTAGCGGCACCCTCGGGTTTCTGTGTTCCAAACTACAGGATGGCGTCTCTTTGGCGGACGCGGTCGGCGAAGCGGCCGCCTTGGGCTACACCGAACCCGATCCCCGCGAAGACCTCTCGGGTCGAGACGTCGCCCGCAAGGCGCTTATCGTCGCCCGGGCGATGGGCCGGACCATCGAGCCCGATGATGTGGTGCTCACCGCCATGGTGCCCGATCTCGATGACGGACTCGACGCCGCCCTTGCCAAGCATGGCCCGGCCTTAGGCGAGCGTGTGAAGGCAGCTGCAGCGCGAAACGAGGTCCTCCGCTTTGTGGCGGAAATCACCGAGGAGGCGGTGGTGGTCGGACTTCAAGAGGTGCCCGTCAACAGCGCCATCGGGGCGCTCAACGGCCCAGACAATATTCTGGTCTTCCGCACCCGTCGCTACAACACCTACCCGTTGGTGATTCAGGGGCCCGGGGCCGGCGCCGAGGTGACCGCGGCGGGCGTGTTGGGCGACATCCTCAAGACGGCGCGGGGCCTGTAGCGCCAATACCCCACGTCTCGCGCAGTGCCTCGACCTCTGCCGCGAGCATGGCGTGGCGGATCACGTCGTGCAAGGCGTGGCCGTGGAAGTGCTCGTCACGTTGCCTAAGGATTCTGTGTCTGTGCTCTCGAGGGCGGATAGTCGGTCGGTCTTGGAGTTGATCATCTGCGTCAGGTAGTCGCGCGGTTCTTCGCGAGTGGTCTTTCGCGACATCCGGGCATCGTTCCTGGCGATCTGCGGATGGTTAACGCACGTCGTGGTCGCCTCGACGTCCGTGATGCGGATGGGACGAAGCTGGACGCGATAACCGGGAGAGGTGAAAGGGTTCACGCGTAGAAGGCTACCCAAAGGAGAAACGAAATGTGGAGCGTGCTTTGGCTGTTGGCCTGCGGATCCCCTGACCCCGAGACGTTGACCTCTGCGAAAACCGAACCCACGGTGGCGCTGAATGCGGCGGAAGAGGTCGTCACCTTTTCTTCGCTCGAGGGGATCCTCGAGAAGGGGGATGTGGCGTTTCCACTCGTCTTATCCGGTCTCAAACTCGGACAGACCGAGGCCGAGGCGCGGGCCATCTTGGTTCGTGCCTCACACAAGAAATTTCCGCTTCCGGCCGAGGTTACCGTCGACGATATCCTCGCTGTAGCTGCCATTCTTGATGGGTACCACGAGGCCGCGGCCACCGTGCTCATCCGCGACGGCGTGTTGGTCCAAGTCGACGTTAGCTTGCCGCCCAAAGACGCCACTTTCCTGGCCGAGATGGCCTGGGGCGCTCCCCACGGTTTGGTGAAAGGTAAGAACCCGATGCCCGACGCCACATGGACCAACGGCGATCTCTCGGTGCGGTTGATGCTTCGTCAGCGACGTGCCAACCTGAAGTACACCGTGACTGGGGCGCCTCCGCTTTTACCCAATGAGGAGCAATAGCCATGGGTCGTCTAGACGGAAAAGTAGCGGTCATCACAGGTGGTAGTCGCGGAATCGGCGAGGCCATCGCCCTGGCGTACGCCCGCGAAGGCGCCAAAGTTGCCGTGCTGTCTCGTAAGCCTGAGGGCGTAGCGGCCGCGGCCGAGCGCATTAACCAGATCGTCCCGAACTCGGCCCTCGGCGTGCCTTGTCACGTCGGCACTCAGTCCGCTATCGAGGCGGCCTTTGACGTCGTCGAAAAAGCGTTGGGAACACCGCGAATCCTGGTGAACAACGCTGGCACCAACCCCTACTTTGGGCCTATGCTCGGGGTCGAAGAGTCGGCATGGGACAAGACCTGCGAGGTGAACCTGAAAGGGCCCTTCTGGTGCTCGCGTTCGTTTGCTCAACGACGGCTGGCGACGGGTGATACCGCAGGGAGCATCATCTGTATCAGCAGCGTTATGGGGCAGCGGGCGGCACCGTTTCAAGGCGTGTATGGCATGACCAAGGCGGCGTTGATCTCGTTGGTAAAGACCCTTGCCCTCGAGCTCGCCGATGCCAATATCCGCGTGAACGCCATCGCCCCCGGCTTCGTGAGCACCAAGCTGGCGGCCGCCATCGAGCGCGATCCCGACGTGAAACGACAGGTTCTCGCGCACACGCCGATGAAGCGGGTCGCGAAGCCCGAAGAGATCGCTGGCTGTGCGGTGTACCTGGCCAGCGAAGAGAGCTCGTTCACCACAGGTCAGACGTTCAACGTGGACGGCGGTTTTACCATCGTTTAGTCAGTCGGAACCGCCAACTTGGCGCAACAGTGCGGCCACTTGTGCGTGCCCCTTCCGCTTGGCGAGCCCGTACGGCGTGGTGTCGCCGCACAGGGCGTTGACCGGTGCGCCGGCGATGATCAGCGCCTTGGCGATGACCCGTTTTCCCTCGTGGGCGGCGTGGTGTAGGGGCGTCCACCCCGCCTCGTCGATCAGACCTGGATCGGCGCCGGCCTTGAGGAGCACCCGGGTGGCGGCTTCGCTTCCACAGACAACGGCCAGCTGAAGCGGCGTGCAGCCCTCATAGGTGCCAGGGGATCGGGCGCGAAGATCTGCGGGCAGGCCCGCTTGAAGGAGCAGAGGAATGCACTCGGCGTGACCGCGGAAGGCCGCCAGATGTAGGGCCGTCCATCCTAGCTCGGATTTCAGCCAAGCCGAAGCACCCTGGGCGAGCTGTGTCGTGAGGGTGGGAACGTCATTGAGCAGCACCGCTTCGAGCATATGCACCGTGGCGCCATCGGCGAGAAGTCTTGTCGCGCCCGAGAGATCATCCAAAAGTAGGCAGGTCAGTAGCGGTGTGTCGCCGTCTTGGTAGGGGTTGAAAAGACCAGATTGGTTCTGGTTTTGTTTGCACCTTGCGGCCCAGATTTGGTCAATGGCACCCATCGCTCGTGAAACCCCTCCTATACATCATCTTGACACCCGAGCGGAGCGATCCGATACACAGCAATGTGGATTCCCCCGGTATGGGACGGCCTACGGGATCAATTTTTTTCCAAACCCCCGGCGAACCTCACCTGGACTCAGGAAATGGTTTGACGTCGTCATCGCGGCATCTAGTTTTAGCCCAAGCGGTCGTATTCTTGGCGCGGATGTTTACTTCTCCAAGTATGCTGCCACAGTAGAGGCAGCGGCACGGAGAGGTTATGGATTACCAGGCGATATTCGCTAGAATTCGACAGACGGTAGATACAAAGGCGTATTTCACGTCTGCGTCGGCGGTCGGTGGAGCTCAGCGAGATGCCATTGGTGAAGTCCGGGCCCTGGTCCAAGCGTCCGATTTCGACGTAGCCGCCGTGCGCAGCTTTATCGCGGTGGCCGAAGCCGAAGGTCGCATCGACCGGGTGATGGCCCTCTCGGCGCTTCACGTGGTGGCTTGCCATCCCGCTGTCCAAGACTGGGAATGTGCGGCTCGTCTGGTTGGCGAGCAAGAGTTCGCTGCCCTCGAACTTGGCGGACCCAACCTTCAAGACAACCTGGCGAGTGTCGACCGGCATCGCGGTGTGCTCGCCTACCTTCGCGGTCACTATGAAGTCGCGCTCGACTACTTCGCACGGGCGCTCGAGCGACAGCGCTCCGCCGACAACCTTCAAAATATTCTGTGCACCCTCATTCGCCTCGGCGATGAAGACGACGCGCAGGACCTTGTGGCTCGAATTCGCCGCACGCTTCCAGCCGAGCTGGTCGCTGTCGTGAACCACGCCATTCTTCACGACCCCGACTTGGCGCTTTTGCGTCGGGAGGACTGATTATGAACGCCGTTCTTACCCTGATTTTCTGGTTGCTGATGCAGTTCGGCGCTCCCAATCCCCTGTGTTCTACGGCCGGCGTCGATAGCGCTAATAGTCACCCAAGTTGCCCCCTGTTCGACATCACGCCGCCTCCTGCGCCGCCTCCCGCGCAGCAAGACCAAGGCCGGACCGTGGTGGGTTGCTTCATCAACAACGGGTTCTGATATGAAACGTCAGCCCGACTACAAGAATATGCCTCCAGAGGTGTTCCGGCGGCAGCTGCGAATGCTCTTGGCCAATCGCGGAACTATCGAGGCCGCAGCGCTGTTCGACGTGATGCTCCGGTACATCCACAAGCGCGTGTTCAACGTGTCTCGCACCTGTGGCGGCCACCTCAGCGCCAGTCGAATCGAAGAGCTCGTCGCCGACGTGTTGCTCCAGCTTATGGACGGCGGTCTGGCTCGGTTTAGGGGCGGCTCCTTGCCCGAACTCCTCGGCTTTGTTCGCACCATCTCCGATCGGTCTACCTGGCGTGCCATTCGTCGGTTCGAGCGCGAGCGCAACGCGCTTTCGGATGCTGGCGTACAGAACATGGACCGTTGGACCGGTAGTTCTCCGCGTCCCGATGCGATGGAGCTGGTTCCCGATAGCCCGCTCTCCGTCAAAGACCAGGCGTACCTGGTGAGTCTGCTCGAGGCGGGCTCCAAAGCAGCGCTCGCCCGAAGAGTCGGCGTCAGCCGTGCCGCAGTGACCCAGCGTGTCCAGCGGATTCGCCAGCGGATCGACGCGTTGTCTGGCCACGACCGTATGGCCCACGATGTGTGGATGACCCAAGAAGCTCGGCACGCGCTAGAAGCCACGGCGCCCGAGCTATAGGTCGCCGTTAACAGTGGGCATAACCCGCACACATGGCAGGTAGACCCTAATTTTTCGGTGAGTCTGTATGAACACTCGTAGCGTCCTAGACCGCATCCACTCGGCAGTGAGTGGTGGCGCTTATTTGGTGCCCGCCCGGCAGCTGCCCGCGCCGTGGCGTCAACCGATGGCCGACCTGGCGCTCTCCATGGCCTCAGCCAATTTCGACGCTGAGATGGCCGTCCTTCGCGTCCACTCGTGGCACGAGCAGAAGCGAATCGATCGAATTCGGATGTTTTCGGCGTTGTCCGTCATCGCCACCCACCCCGACGTCCGCGACTATTGCGAGGCCGCGCGGTGTATCAGCATGCAGGAGTTGCTCTGCTTGGAGGCCGGTGGAGATGACCGCGACATCAACTTGGCTTCGGTCGAGCGCCACCGTGGTGTGTTGGCCTTCTGTATGGGGCGTGGTCGGATTGCTTTGGAGTGCTTTATCCGTGCCTGGGAGCGCGAGCGTTCGCCAGAAAATTTGGCCAACATCCTGGCAGCGCAGCTGAAGATCGGCGACGTCATCCAGGCCGAGGCGCTGTTGCAGCAGGTACGTGAGCGATTCCCGGACGCCCTGCGCGACCACTTAAATATGCTTATCGATGTGGACGATGACCTGGAACTTCTCCGGTGAACCAACCCCAGTCTTGGGCGCGATTCAGTCCTTGCCAAGGTGTCATCCAAACAGGAGCATGCGCTGGAGACCAGGCGGCCATGGCGTCGATCTGAACCAGAAAGAGCCATCGTGGGTCGGCTTCCATTGCGGCGTGTAGCGCACGACCCGTAGACGGATCGGGGCTGTGGCGCAGACCGTCGAGCGGTGGCGTTTGATTGAACCAGTTCGCCGGCCTATCTAGGCCGAAGTGAGCGGTGAGGTCGTTTGGGGTCAGGTTGGCGATGACCACGTCCCATTGGCCCGTTCGGTGAGCGGGAGAGGTGGTCCAAAGGGTCTGTAGCGGCACGATCTCCACGGTTAGCTTCATGGGCGCCCAAGCGTCGACCAGCCAGTGTCCGAGCGCTACCGCGTCGATTTCGAGTTCACTTTGAATGGCGACGCGCAGTGAACCAGCGGAGGTGACCGGTGTGTGTTCGATCGCTCGGACGGACTGGTTGTATCGGTCGTCGTCGCGGCGGAAGGGGCCGGTGATGTCTTGGCAGGGAGGTTGAACGGCGTCGGGCCAGGTTCCGACGAGGTCGTCGCAGAGCGCGTCGCGGTGGATGGCCATCTTCAGACTTCGACGGGTGTTTGCGTCGAGACTTGGGTTGAGGGCAGCATAGATGGCGGTGTTTAGTGGTGCGGCCGTGAGGTTGAGTCCGGGGTGTTCGCGCAGGGCTGGGATCCACTCGGCAGGAACTGCGGGCATGCCTCCGATACCACCGCTGGTGAGGGCCGCCAGCGCGAGCACAGGGTCGGTGGGAGCGGTGGAGATAACCAGGGTTGGGCGGACGCCTGGGTGCCCTCGGTGAGGAACCAATCTGCGTGGCGAGACGGTCGTTTTGGCCAGCCAAGGGCCGGTTCCGACAGGCGTCTTCCGAAGGCTATGGTTGGGATCGGCGAGGTCCCCGTCGAGATGAGCCGGCAACAAGGGAAACTGGAGCGAGACCGGTTGGCTCACATCGGTGAGGACCAGTTGTGCGATCATCACGTCGGTCGGGTCGACGCTGCAGTGGCGGATCCATCGTCCGACTCGAGCGCCGACGGGGTTGGGGTGTTCATCACTGTGTAGGGCATCTACGGTCGCGCAGACGTCGACCCCCGAGACCCGTTCGCCGTCGTGCCAGCGCAAGTCTCGGCGCAGCTCGACCCGAACACCGTCGTGGGTGGCTGTGAGGATTCCAACGTCGGACATCCATACCTCCCGCTCTAGCCGCCCAAGATTGTCGTAGAGCAGTGCCCGGTTCCGAGCTTCGGTACTGGAAGCCACCCAGAGTGGATGGTTGCTCGTTGGCGCCTTTGCCTCCAGTATATGAACGGTGGGAAGGCTCTTTGCGGAGATCGCGAGCAGTGCGAACAGAACTCGTACTCTCAAGATGCGTCGACGCCATCGCGAGGGAGGGTGGCCAGCAGTTCGTTCCCGTTCACCTCGGCCAGCGCTGTGGTCTGCACCAGGATGTCGTCGATGCGTGCTTGCTGCTCATGACCCATGTTGGCCACAAAGTTGCGTCCTTCTTGGATGTCGGTGGGAGACTGCGGAGCGCAGGTGTGATCGAATGCGTAGACGGTTTCTTTGCGTAGGTCGTGAACAAACGTCAGTTTGCGGACGCCGTCTGCCAGTGGAAGCGCCTCTCGATGTGGTTTGTCCGACCTGGCGACGTCGCGAACAATCGCCCTCCAGTCGGAGGGGCGTGACTCGCCTGTGGCAACTGCCCAGTACTCAAGAAGCGTCTGTGAGCTGTGGTTTGACCAGTTTGGCGCGCCTACCATCAGCCGCTTCTCGTCCTCGACGTGTGGGGTGACGCGAAGAATGGGAAAGGGTGCACGAACGGCGAAGCGGGAGAGGTTCATGCCGCTAGTTGTAGCGCAAGCCAGGCGGCGGAGAGGTCGCAAATCGCCGTATCGATCTGTGCGTCTGTGTTTTCGTGTCCCAATGACAGTCGAACGGCTTCCAATGATTGCGCTTCAGAGAGGCCCATGGCGCGCAACACCACCGAACCCGTTGTTTGGCCTTCGTGGCAGGCGGACCCGGTTCCGGCTGCGAGGTGGGGGACAGAACCCAGTAGGGCGCTGCCGGAGACGTTGGGAAATCCGACGTTGAGCGTGTTTGGGAGTCTCTCCGTTTCGGGTCCATGCAGACGCAGTCCAGGCACTTTTTGGCGGAGTCCTTCGAGGAGTCGACGAGTGCGTGCCCCGAGCTGTTGACGGGCGTGGACGTTTTGGATGGCGAGGGCGCAGGCGGCCCCGAGGCCGGCGATGGCGGCCACGTTCTCGGTTCCCGGTCGCAGTCCACCCTCGTGGCTGGCGCCGCGGATGACGGGGTCCAGTGGCGTGCCACGGCGAACAAACAGGGCGCCAACGCCCTTGGGCCCGTACAGCTTATGACCGGCGACCGATAGTAAGTCTACGCCGAGTTTGTTCACGTTGACATGCACTTTTCCGACCGCTTGGGCGGCATCGGTGTGGACCCAAACATCGCCAGCTCCGTTGGCGATGTCCGCTAACGGCTGGAGCGCGCCGGTCTCGTTGTTGGCCAACATTATGGAGATCAGCGCGGTCGCAGGCCGAATTGCGGACAGCACCTCGTTGGCGCTAACCTGTCCAGTGGCGTTGACTCCGATGACGGTTTGGCGGTGGCCCCTCGCCACCAAGTCGGCCATGGGCTCTTGGACAGCCGGGTGTTCGACGTTGGAGTAGATCAGGTGCGTCTGATGGGGGTGGGCGCGGGTGATGCCGTGGATGGCCAAGTTGTTGGCCTCGGTTCCGCCTCCGGTGAATACAACCTCATCGGGCTCGCAGTGTAGGAGTTCGGCCACTTGTTGGCGGGCGGTGTCGATGAAGGCCTTGGCGGCCCGGCCCCAAGGATGGTTGCTCGACGGATTGCCCCAGCCATCGCGGAGCGCTTGGGTCATGACCTCGATTACCTGGGGTGCCATGGGGGTAGTGGCATTATGATCAAGGTAGATCGTAGTTTTCGTAGACATCCTCTGCCTACAGTGGCTTGACGGTGTCGTCGGCTGGGGTGTAGTCCTGTGCACAATCCCAGACTTCGTAGCAGGACGCCCGGACGTCGTCGTAGTCTTGCCCAGTGGACTTGCAAGATGCGTCGAGTGACTTCAGACAGGCCTTCGCGGCGTCTTCGTCAAACAGGCAGTCCGTGTAGTATTCATCGAGCTCGTCGAGCATAGTCGAGGTGGTGCTCACGCAGGCGTCGATGTCTTCGAAGTTGTAGTAAAAGTTCGACGTAGCGCATCGTTTTGAAAATTCACACGACGCTTCAGCCGAGGCGGCGTTCCAGTCTTCTTGCTTCACGCCGCCGCAGGCCACCAGCACGCCGACCATCACTGCAATTCCACCCAAGCGCCAGAACATCAGAGCTCCTCTTTCTACAGCGCAGAATAGCGCAACAGCGTCGCCTGCGGGGTGCGCTGACGACACGTTGACGGAAGCTGACCTCGTTCTGACCTAAGCCCCGCTACAATGGTCGCAGTGAGGTTCCCATGATGTTGCTGTCTATGCTACTCGCCGCCAACGCCCTGTCGGGTCCGATTCAAGATGTAGATGGCGACTGGGACTGGGAGGAACCGGCGCTCATACCTTGGGAAATCGCTGAAGGCCCTCACTCCATTGTGAATGGAACCGAGACGAAAGAACACCCCGCGGTGGTCGCGATCGCCATCGAATTGGGTAGTTTCATGTCCGTGATGTGTTCGGGAACACTCATCCATCCCGAATGGGTGGTGACGGCGGCTCACTGCGTCGATAGTGCCGCAAGCCAGCAGCTCAACTACGGAACGGCCGTGGTTGTCTTCGGCAAAAACGCCGCCAATGGTGGTCAGTTCACCGTAGAGATGGACGACTGGTTTCCGCATCCCGGCTGGACTGGCGACCTACAGGTGGGAAATGACATCGGCTTGGTGCACTTGTCTCGCCCGGTAGATGAGTTCGACGTAATGATTGTCAACGACGAGGTCCCCGACGAAACCTGGGTGGGAATCAAGCTCACCTTCGTTGGCTATGGGGTCACCAGCGACTCACAGCAGGGTTCGGGCACCAAGCGTAAGACCAAAATCCCCCTTCTCGACTTCACCGACCAGTTCCTCTCGTCGTACGACCCGGACACCAACGTCTGCAATGGCGACTCGGGCGGTGCTGCGCTCGAAGAGACCGAAGAGGGCTTGTTTGAGCTGGCGGGCGTTAACTCCTACGTCACCCCTTCGTGTAACGGAGGCGCTAATGGCGCCTCTAACGTGGCGTCATTCTTGCCCTTTCTAGATCGCCACGTGGTCGACGTACTGTACGAAGCGCCGCCAGCCCTGGTCGCTGGTGGCGGCGTGAATGGACTGGGTATTGCCGAGCCCGTGCCGGGGATCGGTCCACGGTGGAGCGAGCGCGTCGGCCCTGGGGCCGTCGGAGGCTGCAGTCAGTCCAGTGGCGCGCCGTCCGCCATGTGGTGGACGGCGTTGCTCCTCATCGCGGCTCGCCGACGCCGCTAATCGCGCCGTGCCCCGGATAGAGGGCCGCTATTGGAACAGGATGGGATCGAGACAGCTGTTGTCGCCCATTTGGATGGACTTGCCCAAAGCGATGGCTTGGGGCAGGAACGTGGACACGTAGAACTTGAGGTTCAACGCCTTACCTTTTAGGTGAGGCGTCTCGCCGCGGGCTGCCATGACCGCCTTGGCGACCCGAGCTTGCTGAAGGGCTTCGAGGCCCAGCTGAACGTGGCCGAACATCTTCAGGAAGGGGTAGGACTGAAGGAGCGTGCCTTCGAGGTCGCCCTTTGCGCCTAGAGCACCCAGGTACATCGCGGTTGCGCCTAAGTGGTTGATGGACTTGGTGACGGCCTCCGCTTCGTCGTTGAAGCCCGCTTCGGTGGCCGCGGCGCACTCTTTCAGGCTGTCTTGCATCCACTCCATAAGCAGGGCGCCGCCCTTCATGCGGAGCTTACGGCCGATGAGGTCCATGGCTTGGATGCCGTTGGTGCCTTCGTAGATGGCCTGGATCTTAGAGTCGCGAAGCAGCTGCTCCATCGGGTACTCGCCGATATAGCCGTATCCACCCATGACCTGTACGCCCATTCCAGCCATCTCGAACGCGATGTCTGAGCAGTGGGCCTTGAGGATGGGCGTCAGCAGCTCGACGCGGCCGATAAGCTTGTCGTGCTGAGCGGGGTCGTTCTCGGCGATATCGTGACGGGCGCCCACACGGTACAGCAGGGAACGCGTAGTCTCGGTGAGGACCTTCATGGTCATCAGCATGCGGCGAACGTCGGGGTGGCGTGTAATCGAGACGCGGTCGGCGTCGGCGTTGCGCATTTGGTCGACGGCGGAACCTTGCTTGCGCTCGCGGGCATAGGTCAAAGCGTATTGGTAGGCTGCTGCGGTGACGGCCACGCCTTGGGCGCCAACGCCAATACGGGCCTCGTTCATCATGAGGAACATCAAGGCCATACCCTGACACTCTTCTCCGACCATCCAGCCCTTACAGGGGCCGTTTGCGCCCAGCGCTAGGGTACAGGTGGACGAGCCGTGGATGCCCATCTTCTCCTCGATACCGACCACGATGGCGTCGTTGCGATCGCCGGAGGAGAGGTCGTCGTTCACCAGGAACTTGGGCACCAAGAACAGGGAGAGGCCGCGGGTGCCGGCGGGTGAGCCGGGCGTGCGAGCAAGTACCAGGTGGACGATGTTGTCGGTGAGGTCCTGGTCGCCGCTACTGATGAAGATTTTCTCGCCTTCGAGCAGGAAGGCGCCGTTGCCATTGAGGTTGGCCTTGCAGCGGTTTTCGCCGACGTCGGAGCCAGCGCCGGCTTCGGTGAGGCACATGGTACCGCCCCACTCGCCGGTGAACATCTTCTCGGCGTAGTTGACCTTCATGCCCGCAGGGCCGTGCTCGTAGACAACGCGTGCAGCAGCAGCGGTGAGGCCCGGGTACATCCAGAATGCCATGGAGGCGCCGATGAACATCTCGGTGATGGCCATGGCCATGGTGCTGGGTAGTCCGATGCCACCCGCGTCTTGGGGCGCGGTGACGCTAACCCAGCCGCCTTCGGCGATGGTCTTCCAGGCGGGCTTAAAGCAATCGGGCGTGGTGACGTTGCCCTTGTTGTCGAGCTTGCAGCCTTCGACATCGCCGATGGCGTTGATGGGGGCGAGGACCTCGATGGCGATACGCTCGGCTTCGTCGATCATCGTTTCGTAGAGGTCGCGGTCGAAGTCTTGGTACTTTTCGATGCCAGCCAGAAGGGTGTCGGCGTTGAACTGGTCGAAGAGCACAAATCGCATGTCTTCGGTGTCGACGGTGTAGGGCAGTCCAGACATAGGTAATGTTCTCCACTGAATGATCATACAGTTCTTAGCCAACTTAGGCGGGGATGCAAGGCCAAAAGCGTTCGAGAGCGTCTTTGGGGTGAAAACGCCCGTCTATTCGCGCAGCAAATCCAGGGCTTCTCTGACCGTGCTGACCGGAACAAACTCGAGTCCGGGTGGCACATCGGACTGCATGCGGCCGGGGCCAACAACCCTGCGGAAACCGTGCCGAACGGCCTCTCGGAGACGTAAGCCTGGATGCGGAACGGCCCGGATTTCGCCGACCAAGCCGATCTCTCCAATCCACACGGTGTCTTCGGGGACTTGGCGATCCAGCATACTGCTGGCAATTGCCGCCATCATGCCTAGGTCGGCGGCGGGTTCGTGGAGCCGGATGCCGCCGGCTGCGTTGACGTATAGATCGCGGTCTTGGAGGGGTACGCCCGCCTTTTGAAGGACGGCGGCCAGCATCTGAACCCGGCCTCGTTCGACGCCGACGCACATGCGAGCGGGCGTATGCGGCCCCGAGGGTCCCACCAGCGCTTGGACCTCGGCGAGCATGGCCCGGCTGCCCTCGTGGGAGGCGATGACGGCCGTCCCCGGGGCGTCTGCGCGACGCTCGGCCAGAAGGCGCTTACTGGCGTCGGGTACCTCTTTTAGGCCGCTATCGACCATCTCGAAGAAGCCGAGCTCGCCGGCGGGGCCGAAGCGGTTCTTGACCGAGCGGAGGACCCGCAGACTGCTGCGCCCGTCGCCCTCGAAGTAGAGGACCGTGTCGACGAAGTGCTCGAGCACTTTGGGACCCGCGAGGTCGCCGCTTTTGGTGACGTGGCCAACGAGCATTACCGCCGTTGTGCTGCCTTTTGCGAGGGTCATGGCGCGGTGGGCGACGTCGCGAACTTGGCTGACCGAGCCCGGGAGGCTAGTGAGTGCGGGCACCGAGACGGTTTGAACAGAGTCGATGATCAAGACCGAAGGCTTGAGCTCGCGGCAGGCCTCTTCGATGTGGCTCCAGTTGGTGCTGGCCAATAGGAAGATATTTTCGGCGTCTACGCCTAGCCGGGTGGCCCGCAGTCGAATTTGTTGAGCGGACTCTTCGCCAGATGCGTACAACACAGGGGGGCCCTTAGCGGCGAGTCGGTTGCAAGCCATCAACAGCAGCGTGCTCTTTCCGACGCCGGGGTCTCCGCCGATGAGGGTAAGGCTTCCCGCGACCAACCCGCCACCGAGGGGGCGGTCGAGCTCGCCTAGGCCGGTTCGCACGCGGATGGCGCCGTGGCCGCCCATTTCGACATCGTGGAGCGCAATCGCTTTGGGCCCAGAACCTTTCTTGGCCTTTGATCGTCCCAATTCGGTGATTTGCTCGAAGCTATCCCACTCTTTACAAGTTGGGCACTTTCCCATCCATTTGGTGGTCTGGTATCCACATGAGCGGCAGGCGTGTAGGACGTTGTCTTTGGCCATGAACGCGGCCTCCTCGGGTGACCTTCATAGCGCAGCCTTTGGCGGAGACGACGCGAGGGGCTCGCCCATTTCCTCTCGAACAGCTTGGTATTCTAAGATAAGAATGTTTTAGGCAGGACTATTTGCCGGACTGTTTTAGTCCGAATCCCGTTTCTCGCCCCCGGTTTAAGCCTTTCCCACAAGATCCGTATGTGAACCCCTTAAGTGAAGTAGCGTTTAAGCCGATGGGTCCCTTCAACGAAAGGGGATGCAACGGTTGGCGATCGCTCGGAAATTACCAGCGCCCCCAGCGGCCTTGGCTACGATATTAGACGCTGCGAATAACCCCAAGGTGAGCCTGCCAGAAATTGCAGTAATAATCGAGCGAGATCCTTCGATTTCAGCGACAGTGTTGCGAGTGGCTAACTCCGCGGCGTACCGCGGATCGAATGAGGTACGCAGCATCCGGCAGGCCACGTCTCGCATCGGAGTGCGCGGTCTACGCAATCTGGCCCTGTGTCACGCAGCTCGAAGCTGTGTGCAGCCGCGTCAACTGGGTGGCTTCGACTTGGACGGCTTCTGGGAGTCTAGCCTTGTGCGCGCTGTGGCACTTGGAAAGCTGTATGTGCTGCAAGGGTGGGACGAAGCAGAGGGCTTTACCGTCGGCCTGCTTCAGGAGCTTGGGGTCCTTTGCCTGGTTCTCGGTGATCCAAGTTCAGCACGGGAGTGGATGGATGAAGTCGCGGCGACGCCGGAATCCCAAGTGGATATCGAGATGCGTCTTTTTGGCCAACGGCATGATTACATCAACGCTGAACTCGCTCAAGAGTGGTCGTTGCCCGACGCAATGGCGCAGGTGATCGCCCACCACCATGAGCCCCATCTCGCCAGGCCGGAGTACCAGAAGCGGGTTGCCCTGGCTGGGCTCGGCGAAGCGATCGCACGGGTACTCAAGTCCGGGCGGCTCGACCTCCTGGAGGCCCTTGAGGTCCGGTTTCATTCGGCGCTCGGGTTGACCGCAGATAAGGTAGATGCGCTGGTGGATGAGGTGTCGGCCCAAGTCTCGATTTCGGCCGCGGAAATGGGCATTCGAGCTTCTCCCTCTCGCTCGGTCGAAGATATTTTGCGCGCGGCGAATCATGGTTTAGTTACGATGAACCTCTCCTACGAGGAGCTCGTGCTCAAGCTAGAGGAGTCCAATCGAGAGAAACAGGCGCTGATGGACGCTTTGGGTGTCGTGAACGAGGAGCTCTCCCGACTCAGCGCCACCGATCCGCTCACGGGCCTGTCGAATCGGCGGGTGTTCGAGGAGCGATTGTCGTCTCACATCGCTCAGGTGGCCCGTCTTGGCGGCGGCCTCGCGCTCGTGGTCGCCGATATCGATCATTTCAAGCGGGTGAACGACACCTGGGGTCACGCCTTTGGCGATGAGGTCTTGGTGGTGGTGGCCGAAGCGCTGAGAGAGGCCGTACGCACAGGTGATATGGTCGTGCGTTCTGGCGGAGAGGAGTTCGCCTTGCTGCTCCCCTCCGCCGACGTCGCCGGTGCTATGCAGGTGGCCGAACGCGCGCTAGAGTTGGTGCGCGGCCGAGAGCTGCTTGCACCCGACGGCCAAAAGCTCGTCGTCACCCTGTCGTTGGGCGTGAGCTGGCTTGTGGGCCCCGGAGACAAGTCGTCGGATATCACAGCCGTCGCCCATAGGCTGTACACCAACGCGGACTCCGCGATGTACAAGGCGAAACGCTTAGGAAGAGCGAAGGTCGTTCGCTATAGGGCCATCGTCCCGTGGGACGCCACCAAGCCCCGCGGACAGCGCTAGCTTCGGAGCCGTAACAAGACGTCGACCGCCTCGGCTAAGCCGTGTCCACCAGGCTTTTCACAGATGTACTGGGGCCAGCTCCTCATGCGCGGCAGGAAGTCGGCGACATTGGCGACACCGATGGATATCGGGAAGTGCGCGAACATCGGCTCGTCGTTGGCGGAATCGCCGAAGTAGGCCCAATTTTGGGTCTCGGCTTCGAGGGATTGGCCCCAGCGGTCTTGCAGGAACCCACGGCATCCAGACAGCTTGTCGAAGTCGCCGTACCACCCATTAACGTGGATGCTACTGACCTTACAGGTGGCACCAGCTGCGCGAAAGTGCAGGATAATCTGGTCGATGGCGGCATCATTTAAGCGGGGTACGTCTTCGCAGAAGTCGATGGCCAGGTCGAGATCGCGGTACGATTGGTCTGAGGCCAAGGCGGTGCCCGGCACTTTGGACAAGATGAGCGCGCCGAGATCGGTGAGGCGCTCGCGGTTGTCTCGCCGGGTTTGAACGTCTTGGAGGAAGCGGCGCTGAAGTCCAGCCTCTTCCATCCAGAACCACAAGCCACCATTTTCGCCAACGACACCGTCGACGGGCCACATGCGGGCGATGTGGTCGACCCAGCCGCCGGGACGTCCAGTAATGGGAACCACTTTGAGACCGGCCTCACGCAGTCGAAACAGCGCTTGGAAGGCCTGTGGGACGAGCTCACCTTCCCAGGTGAGGGTATCGTCGATGTCGCAAAACACCCCCGTGATCTGTTGCGCCGCAGCAGCGTTGATGTCTGCTACGGGGCTGGGGGGTGTGGGGGACACCTAGACGGTCCAGGTGTCGCCGGCGTGCAGCATTTTCTCGAGATCGCCCTGGCCCAACTTGTGGGTGACAGTTTCGACCTGAGCGTGGAACTGGCTGTCGTAGCTTGGGCGAGGGTTGTTGTAGATGATGCCCATGGGAATTGGGTTCTCGCCGATACCGTCGAGTCCCGCGAGCATGATCGCCATCATTTTGTTGGTGGGGTCGTGGATGAGGGCTTTGGCCTCGTCTTCTTCGGTGTTGATAGCGAAGACCTCCAACTTGAGCCCGTTCAGCTTGAGCCCCTTGCGCTCGGTCTTGCCCCAGATCATGGGTTGGCCCTCTTCGAGGTACAGCACGTGCTCTTTGCGGGATTCTCGACCGGTGGAGTCTTCGAAGGCGCCATCGTTGAAGGTGTTGCAGTTTTGGTAGATCTCGACGTAGGAGGTACCGGTGTTCGCCTCGGCAGCCTTCAGGGTCTCGCGGAGGTGCTTGGTGAATGCATCGGCGCTGCGGGCCACCCATGATGAACCGGCGCCGAGCGCCAGTTGAATGGGATCAACGGGCGTATCAAGGCTTCCGTAGGGCGAGGACTTGGTCTTCTTGCCGACTTCGGAGGTGGGCGAGTATTGCCCCTTGGTGAGCCCGTAGATGCGGTTGTTGAACATCATCACGTTGATGTCGATGTTGCGGCGCCACAGGTGAAGCAAGTGGTTGCCGCCGATGGACAGGCCATCGCCATCGCCGGTCACCATCCAAACGGAGAGCTCGGGGCGGGTGCACTTGAGACCACTGGCGAATGCAGGGGCGCGGCCGTGAATGGTGTGGAAGCCGTACGTAGACATGTAGTAGGGGAAGCGGCTGCTGCAGCCGATACCCGCGATGATGGCGTACTCTTCTTTCTTGTAGCCAAGCTCGGCAAATACGGTCTGGACCTGAGCGAGGATGCTGTAGTCGCCGCAGCCAGGGCACCAGCGAACCAGCTGGTCGGATCCGAAGTCTTTCTTCTTGAGCGTCGGGGGATTCGTCGTCATGATGACCTCGGATTATGCGTTTTCGCGGATCGCAGCAGCGATTTCGCGGGTGAGGAAGGGCTGGCCATGGAGCTTGTGTAGCGGAATGGCGTCGATGAGGAACTCTGCACGGACGAGCTTGATGAGCTGACCGAGGTTCATCTCGGGTATCAGCACCTTGTCGTAGCGGGCAATGACCTCGCCCAGATCGGCGGGCAGGGGATTGATGTTGCGAAGGTGCAGGTGACCGACCTTCGTGCCCTCGTCGCGGACGACTTGGGTTGCCGCGCGGATGGCGCCGTAGGTAGAGCCCCAGCCGATGACCAGAAGCCCCTCTTGGTCGCCGAGCACCTCACAAGGGGGGATCTCGTTCTGAACCCGACGCACCTTCTCGGCACGGGTTTCACACATGAAGTGGTGGTTATGTGGGTCGTACGAGACGTTTCCGGTGAGGTTCTCTTTCTCGAGGCCGCCGATGCGGTGCTCGAGGCCAGGCATTCCGGGCGTGACCCAGGGGCGCGACAGGGTGTCGACGTCGCGCTGGTAGGGCTGGTACGTCTCGGGGTCGACGTTGCACTCGAACTTCAGGTTGGGGAGTTTCTTGAGGCTTGGCAGGGACCAAGGCTCGGCGCCGTT
>JAACDH010000287.1 GCA_009936995.1 Rhodobacterales bacterium | reverse complement strand
GAACCGGTCGCCATGGTGACTACTGGGAGCTGCTGTTCCACGCAGATCGTAGCTTCGACAAAGTTCGAATCGAAGAACCGGTCGCCGGCACCAAAATCACCCTGTACAAACGCATGGATCCCGACCAGGTCGCGCCATTTGTGTCCGAGGCGCTCACGATCCTTAAATACTGGTGCGAGCACTCCGACGTCCCCATCGAGTTTCGCGACCACACCCAGGGCGAGGCCACTCCCCAGGCCCCCTCCAACGACCCATTCGCGGCCTTCGAACAGACGGCCCCCGCCCAAGACACCGCCATCAATCGCCCCATGGACATCGAGGCCAAGATCGTCCACCACCACGAAGAGGGCGAGACCCGGGTAGTGGTTGGATACAGTCCATTAGCTCGCTATGGGTACTACAATGGCGGCCTCACGCTACTGAACACGCGCAACATCGACGCCTTGGGTGAGTACTCCGACACCTTGGGTCACCTTAACTTCAAGGTGAAAAACGACCGACTCGAACACACACTCACCCGCGACAATGTGCTTCAAGACGAACACTGGCATCAGGTGATGAAGGTCATTTTGCGGGCGTACGAAGGCCTCGTTCCCAAGCTCGTCGAGCGCGTCGAACGGGCGGCCAGGGACGGCGAAGACCTCGACTCCTGGCACGACCTACTCGTCCAAGAGTGCAAGGCGCGCGCGGTTTCCCACCTTCGATCAGAATGGCTAAAACGACCGCTCTTTGTAGACCATCTCGGCCAGCCCCTCACCCTCGAGGCCATCGAGAACACCACCCGAAGGCTGGGGCATGCCATGGTCTCACAGCAGCGTAGCGAGCTCGAGGACGCCTTGGTGGGCGCCGGATACGTGCTGGTGCGCGACAGCCCTGCCACCCGCCACCTGCTGCAGGTTCTCACACCCGTCTCGTTCATGGCCGTCAAGAACACTGGAAGAACCTTCCGCACCGCCGAGGAGGCCTTCGTGATGCCCCGGGTGCTCGCCACCGAAGATCTCACCCGAACAGAGCGCATCCTGGTCAGCGACACCACCTCGCTGTTGGCCCGAGCCATGGGGCTTAGGCTCAAGCTACCCGTGAGCACCTACTCTTATACCGTCTCCCCCAGCGTCGACTCTATGCTCAACCGAATCACGGTGAAAGTGGGGGACTTTGGCGGACTGAACCTGGGTCGTCGCGACGTGTTGTGCCTAAATGGACCCGCCGGCGAGGAGTTCTTCATCCGCCCCACGCCTGAGTGGACCCTCCTTCCAGCCCTGTTGCGCTGGCGCACCCTGTTGGTCAACCGCCACCATCCGGTCTTCCGCACGTGGCTGCTCACCGCGCCGGGCGATCCCAAGCTCGCCGCATTTGGCCTGGCACAAGCCCTACTCCACGAAGAAGACATCGAGCCCGAGGGCACCTTCGATCTACTCATCGAGGGCTTTCAGCTGGAGAGCGCATCATGAGTCAGCTCGACGACTTGCTCGCCCGTGGTCGCAGCCCCGGCCATTTTGTAGAACGCAGCAGATTCACCTTGTCTCGAAAAAGGCCATCGAGAAGCAGCGTGAGTTCGCGCTACGCGACCCACGCCAGTACGTCCTCGAGCTTGTTCAAGCCGCCGTCTTTGCCGGCGCTACCTATCTGGCCGTCGACGTGCGTAGCAACAGCACCCTAGTGGCTTGGGTGGGCGGACGCGCGCTGCGGGAGCGGGAACTCGAGAATCTCCTCGACTACCTTTTCGCCGATCGAAGCGATCCTGAGACGCGCCATTTGGTACAGATGGCCGTCGGTGTAAATGCGCTGCTGCAGCGAGAACCCACCACCCTACGCATCGAGACCGGAGACGGCCTGAGCGCGCTGCGCATCGAGCTCGACAAGGACGGTAACGCCAAGCTGGGTGAATCCGATACCGCCATCAACGGCACCTACTTGTACGTCGAATTCACTCAGGGCTGGTTGTCGCGGTTCCGTCCCCATCAAGACCTCCACTCCCAGCAACTGGTAGAGGAGCGCTGCATGTACACGCCGGTGCCCATACTCCTTAACGGCTCGGCGCCGTTCGGTTACCGCGGCTGCCGACACATCGAGGTCTTTGGCGCCCAGCATCAGACCCACTTCGACGAAGGGGGTCGACGCGGTGTCATCGCAGTTCACCGACAGCCCGGCGTGGTCGGCTACAATATGGTGGTTGGCGGTGTGGTCATCTGCAAACGCCCCCTCGAACTCTTGGGTGACAAGCTGGTCGGCGTAATCTGTGATGACGGCCTTCGAAAGACAGCTGACCACAGCGATATCGTCGAAGACGCCGCCTTTGTCACCATGCTGCACGCCCTGCAACCCCACGCCACCAACCTGGTCCGAACCGCCGGCAACTCAAGCTATCGGCCCGCCAAACTACCGGCGGTGCCCCGCATCAAGGTCGCCAAAGAGATCGTCAGCCAGCGCCCTGCTCGCGCACCGCTGCCCCACCCCATCCCCACCGTCGGCCTCCGGATTCCACTCACGGTAGCGCAGCTCCGCTCTGGCCTATCCGTCACCGTCGGCATGCCCATTTTCCGGGTCGATCCGCAGGACGTGAGCGAACTACAGAGCGCGGTGGACGCCCATCGTTTCCCGTGGCCCGTGTTGATTCTCACCGAAGGACAAACGGTCTCCCTCGAAGATCGACTTCAAGAGGGCACCGCTATTCACCGACTGGCCAGCGTGTCGGATGTCGACTTTGTACGTCGGGTCGTGCAACCCGACAGCGTACTTCGGCAACATCGGTTCTCTGTAGGTCCTTGGCAAATCACCCTCTCCCTCCATCAAGGTCTGAGGCCGCCCTGGGGCAACGGTCAGCCCGGCCTGCCTTGGTGCTCGTCTAACGAAGAAACCACCCGCGCCGCAGGCGTCATCGCTGAACGATGGGTGGAGTTCACCACCCATCCCAGGGGCGCAGAGTCCACGCAACTTCAACGACCCATTCACCTGCCTGGCGTCTCCATGGCAATGGTGGGCGAAGGTCTCGGACCCGATGACCAAGTCATGTCTGCCGTGCTGCGCGAGGCCTGGTCCCTGATCGGAGAGACCCAAACCTCTGAAGAGCGTCGCCTGCTCGCGGCGCTCATGGGCCAGAGCACGACACCAGCCCTTCGAGGCAACCCAGACATCGCCCTAGCCGCCACCTTGCCCCTGTCTGTTCCCAGGGCCATGGTCCAAATCCCCATCGCCCACTGCGTTCAAGGTCCGCTCACGTTGGCGAGTTTCCTGGCCCTCCAGGGCACCCCCAACGTCCAGTACCTCACCGAGGACGACGATCTGCTCGCCTTCAAAGCCCTCGAGGAGCGCTACGGGTTCGGGCACCTCATCCATCCCAGCGTCGCATACACCCCAATTTGGGGCCTCGGGTTCACCGGCCAACGCTGGGCGTGGCTCAGCGAGCCCTCTGCCTGGAACGCGCAGCGTCATGTGCTCTTGGTTGCCGCACACTTGGGTGAATACACCGGTGATCCGCTGTGGAATGTCATCGAACAACCCGCACCCGGCCTGGTCTTTGTCAGCCGATGGGGCGAGTCTATCGACGATCCCCAGGGCGCACTGCTGCTGCTGTACCAAGAGCTGCTTAAGTGCCACCTACAGGACGACTGGAGTCGCAGCGCCTCACCGGGACCCGTCTGTCTGCGACGGGCACGAGCCATGGGTCGCTTGGCCCTGTTCCATCTGGTCCGGCTCCTCAACATCGTGGACGACCGCATCCTCATGCCCACCGATGGAGGCGCGCGTCGCTCCATCCAAGAGATTCAGGACCACCCAAAGGCTCGGGTGGTCGCTCGAATGGGCGTCTCTCTCACCGAGCCGTGGACCTTCGAACTCACCCGAGACGAGCTGGCGGCCCTCGGCGAAGACACCCTCGCGCTCCGCTACGACGACGACCCCACCGTCTGGCGCTCCCTCGTCGAGAGCGTTGACGGCTGGCTCATCCGCCAACACGTCCAAGAGGGCGGCGTTCAAGGCTGGCTTGGGCTCCGTCACCCTTACGACGCCACCACCGGAATTTTGGTGCAGGCGAGCGGCCGCTTACTCGCCCTGCCCGAAATGGACCACCAAATTCCATGTCACGGACTGCTCTGGCCCGACGGCCAAATCTCGGCACCCAACACGGCTCAGCGCCGACTTCTGCATCTAGCGGGGCTCCGCCTGTATCAAGCGTTGATCGACCAGCTCCAAGAAGAGACCGACGCCAGCCGCCTGTTCACTGCCCATCAGTACGCCATGGCCTTCGTGCTACGCGCCTCGGTCCAAGACCGCCAAAACGCCACCGCCTCGGCCCTGGCGGCGCTGGTCCCCGTCACCCATGGCGATGGCAACCGCTGGGGCTCGCTCGAACAGTGGCTACAAGCCCCCGAATCCGACCGACCGCCACTCCCGGTCGACGTCAACCTCCTGCTGGCCGCCTCCGCTAGCCCCCAACCCATCGTCCCGATCCAGGTGGACGATGTTGCCCACAACGTGCTGCTCGAACGCCTCAATGCAGCCGTCGCACAACCCAACGTGGGCCTTCGCTTCGCAAAAGGCGCCCCGGACCAGCCTGGAATCGCTGAGGTACACCGTGTGCATTCCACCTACCGAGCGATCACCCTCGCGCTGAATCACAAGCACACCATTGTCCAAGCGGCGTTCGACGGGCCAGGTACCGCACGCGAGTTGCTCCTGCTCGAGATGGCTCGAAAAGTGTGCAACTGGCTCAAAGATTCCGACAACCAGATCGCCTTCAACACGGTCCAACAATCTCTGGTCGCCCAACAACTCATCCAATCGTAGCGCGTATCGCGGCGGCCACACGGGCATCCGCAGCGCTCACCACACCCCGCAGTGCAGGGACCACAGGCCCCATCGACGGGCTGCTGTCCCGCTCCAAAATCTTGGATACCCGACGGGCGATGGCGTCCTGTTCCGTGGGAATGAACTGGGTGAAAGCGCGGCGAAGGTCGGGGAGAATAGCCTTAAATTCGCCCCAATCCAGCGCGATTAGAGCTTGGCCAACCACTTCGATGAGCCGCGTGTCCCGCCCCAAAAAGAGCGTTCGGGCGGTGAGGAAGAGACCCTCGAGTAGCCCTGCACCCCGCTGAACTTGGCTTGAAGAACCTTGCAGCGCAAGGGTGACGATGTGGACCAACGGGCCCATTCGAACGGCGCCAAAGCCATACAAAAGCCCCAGCGCGGCGCCGCGAATGACGGCCGAACCGTCGCGAATCTCCACCAGCTGATGCAACCGCGACACCAACAAGACACGGTCGAGCTCCACAACATCAAATCCCGTGGCCATCCGCGCCAAGCTCTGCAGCCGATCTAGGACAACGTCCACTTGGGTATCGGGCGTGTTCGCAATCAACGGCAGGCGAATACAGGCGCGGTCAAAGAGCCCAGAGACCACCAGCGCGATCCGCGCATCTCCCCTAGACATCCACGCGTCACGATAGCCATAGAGCACCACAAAATCGGCCAGCGCCCCAACCAGGTGGTCAAAGCTCTGATCCTCGGCGGAGGCCTGCTCCACGGCCAAGAGTGCGTCATCAAAAACTCCTTCCAACCTCATCTGAACGCAGCGCAATAGGCATTGCGATGCCATTGAGGCGTCGCGCCGGGCCTCGGACAGCGTCTCTTGGAGGACTGAGGCGGCCACTTGAGCCAACGTGGGTCCACGATCGGCCAGCTCCACCAAGCGATCGTCGACCGACACACACCACTGCACAGCCCAGCGCTCTCCCAACAGGTGCATGTCCAGCCCGGCGATGGGATTCGGCCCCCGGAAGTGCCCCTCATGTCGCCCTTCGAGGGCATGGAAGACAGGCACGTCGAGGTAGTCGCAGGCGTGTAAGAACGCGGACTTTAGCCGATGCGTCACCTGCTTCACGGGGTCACATCGGACCGTCTTGGCGGCCCCACTCAGATCGAGCCGCAACGTCTTCGAGGTTTTGTAGAAGTTGAGCAACAGCGGCGGGCTGCCTGCGGACTCGGCCACTTGCCCCCGGGCGTCGCCAATCAGCACCGCGCCCGCCAGCTCGCGGATCCGTGGACCATGCAGCTCGGCGTCACCTTTCACGTAGGACATCACCGTGGCATCCAGCAGATCGTTGAGGTCGACCTGCCGGTGTCTGCGGAGACGGGCCAACCCCAAGGCTCCGGTGTAGGCCCCCACGGCATCCGCGGTGCTCAATGGCAGCCCTTGATCCCGCGCCGCGCGCATGACTTCCAGCAACAGCGACCGCGCCGCGCTGTTGTAGGGAGCGGGCTCTCCGGCCTCGATACCCTCCCAGACACGCTGAGCCCATCCCGGGCGTTTGCCCTGGTCGTGAAGTGCCGCCAAGGCCCGATGAGAGTGGGCGGTGAGCAGCGTGGTGGTCGCCGCATCGGCCTTCGTAGCCCGTTTCCGCTTCGTCCATGGCAACGCAATCGTGTGAAAGGCACCCGTTACCACTGCGATCGGCCCCTCGGGATGGGCCTTGCGTACGTCGTCGATATGCCAGCGCATGTGCCGCTCTCTCGCCAGCGTGCCGTCTCGTTCGAGGGCCTCAGCGCTTGCGTGAACATTGCGGGCACACCAGGCGAAGGTCAGCAGGGACCGAAAAAAGGCCTCGCCGCTCTGCCGCTGCGCGCCCATCTCGAAGGCCGCTCGCCAGAAACCGTCGAAGTCATCGGATCGGGTGCGTTTCGCCAGCGCCGAAAAGAACGCCGACTCTGCCTGGTGTCGCTCTTGCACCGAGCGAACCCGCTCCCCAGCCGGAACGTAGCTGAACGGGACCGAGGCCTTAAGCGACATGTCGATGAAACGAAGCTCAGCCCCTAGCTCGGCACCCGTTCGGAGCGCGTGGTACTCCGGCGACCAGCTCACCAAAGGCCACCAACCACGAAACCGCGCGGCGACTTGCTCTGTGGCCGATAATTGACCGTTCGCCCCATAGGCGTTTCGCTTGTCGACCCACGTGGACAACAGCGTCACCGGAGGCTTGGTGTCTTCGTGCACCAACGCCTGGATCAGCGGCGTGGCATCTTCGGGGCCCTCGACCAAAACCGCCACCGGCTGAATTCGTCGAAGTTCTTTCCGTACGTGCCAGGCACAAGCGGGACTAAAATGGCGAATTGGCAACCAAATAACGTCAGAATCCTCCAAAATGTGCTCGACCACATCCTCCATTTTCTTTGGCGCTGGGCGATATTTGGCCACTTCCATCCCTGGCTGCACCAATGGCGTAAAGACAGTGGCGCCAAGATGTCCTATCCTAAACCCATGTCACATCGTCTTCGCATTCCGTTCGTCGTTATCAGTTTTGCTCTGACTCAGAGCGCCCACGCCACCAACTATGGCGGTGGTGACTGGGCTGGCGCCGATCTCATCCTGGCAAACGGCGACACGGTCAACGGCGAATTCGTGAACATCGGCCTGCTCTCGATTCCTAACGCTGCGACTGTCACTGTAAACGGAACCGTCGAAATCTACGCAGACAGCATCGACATCAGCGGTAATTTGTCCGCGGATGGTCAGGGATATGCCGGTGGCCTCGGTGGCAGCTGGTGGGGATCGGAGTTCGGGGGTTACGGTGGCGGCCTCGCAGGCGGAGACGGCGGCCCCCCCGGCATGGTGTGCTTTGCTTCACCGGCGGAGGAACCCGCGGGCGGCGGCGGCGGTGGTGCCCACGGCGGTCACGGAGGTCACGGAGGCCACTGGGACCCCATTTGGGGCGGCCTCAGCTACGGCGTCGTCGCCACGCCCTACACGCCTATGCAGCACGGATCCGGGGGCGGAGGCGGCGGATTATGCGACGAATCTGGCGGAGATGGCGGAATGGGTGGTGGGGCTATATTCCTTCAAGCCCCGACATTGTCCATCAGTGGTTCGGTTTCAGCAGACGGTTCAAATGGACAGAACCCTCCTAGTTGGATGATGGGCGGTGGCGGTGGCGGCGGCGCCGGCGGGACCCTCGTGATCATCACGAACAACATCAC
This sequence comes from Rhodobacterales bacterium, assembly GCA_009936995.1. Lineage (GTDB taxonomy): Bacteria > Myxococcota_A > UBA796 > UBA796 > JAACDH01. Next base: position 9,811 of record JAACDH010000287.1, on the reverse strand, counting down.
TGGAGGGGGCATCCTCCGGGCCGATGGCGGCGCCGGTGGCAACGGCGGCGACATGGATGGAAGCGGCAGCGGCGGCGGCGGCGGCGGCGGTCGAATCAAGATCTCCTACGCCCTGTTGCCCTCAATCCAATCCCAAACCAATGGAGGCGGCCCCGGTATTATCAGTCCCGTCTGGTTCTTTTGGGGCACAGGTGGCGAGCCGGGCTCTGTAAACGTCCAACTGAGCGACGACGATTTCGATGGGTGGGTCAATGCCCTCGACAACTGTCCAAACGCCGCAAACTCCGCTCAAACCGACACGGATTCCGACAGCATCGGCGACGACTGCGACAACTGCCCCAACGACTACAATCTCCCACAAAGGGACCTGGACCTCGACGGCTCCGGAAGCCAATGCGACTGCGACGATTCCGACCCTACACGCTTCCCCGGTAACCCCGAGGTCCTCTGCGACGGCGTCGACAACGACTGCGACATCGCCAGTCCCGACGCCCTCGACCAAGACGGCGATGGCTCCGACCAGTGCTTTGACTGTGACGACAACGATCCCGACGCCTTCCCCGCCAACACCGAAGTCTGCGACGGCATCGACAACGACTGCCGAAACGGCGTAGACGACGCCGACCCCAACCTCGACACGAGCACGCAAACCACCTGGTACGCCGATAACGACGGCGATGGTTACGGCGACTCAGCGATTACCTTCGACCTCTGCGACGCCCCTGCCAACACCGTCGACCTCCCAGACGACTGCGACGATTCCGACCCCGATCGATTCCCTGGCAACACCGAAGTCCCCGACGACAACATCGACCAAGACTGCGACGGCGCCGACCTCATCGCAGGGTCCGGCGAGAGCGACGGCGACGGTCTCACCGACCAAGAAGAGCTCGACGCTGGTCTCGATCCGAACGACCCGGACTCCGACAACGATGGGGCGATCGACAGCGTCGATCCCGACCCGCTCGACGCAGGTGGCGACGGCGTCATCCAAAGCCCCAAGGGCAAGCCCAACTACGGCCTCGGCTGCGACTCCAGCAATGGCCCCACCAGCCTGTTCTGGCTGCCGATGCTGATGCTCGGCTTCGTTCGCCGCCGCTAGCCCTTGTGGGTCAGGTGCTCACGGGCACCCCAATAGGCCCTCCACAGGCCTTGATCGCGTCGCGCACGCGGCTTGACCGCCACGTCCCAGTAGTTCAGCAGCACCCCGGTCTGGTCGCCCTGGTCTTTGACCGCGGTGCCCGCCAAGTGCATCACCACGTGCTCTGGCAGCACCTTCTGGGCGCCAAAGAATCGCGCGTGCAGTGCCGAGTGGAACCCCACGCTCACCGCCTCGGCCGTGCTCATCATCGTGCTCGACTTCTCGACCGTAACACCATCGACCGTGCGTCCGCCGCGGATCTCGTGGAAGGTGGTCACCAGCAGCTCGAGCACGTCATCGCCCAACATGGGGCCAGTGGTGCCGCTGTCTTCGAGTAGTCCATCCACCTGCTGGCGAACGATCTCAACCTCTTGTTGCAAATCCGCGACCGGAGGCACGGTCTCGAAGTTGAAGCGCCGCTTGAGGGCCGCCGACATCTCGTTCACGCCCCGATCCCGCGTGTTGGCGGTGGCGATGATGTTGAAGCCGCGCTGGGCAAAGAGCACGCCGTCCTCGCCTGGGAGCTCGGGCACCAACAGCAGCTTGTCGGAGAGACACGAGAGCAGGGTGTCTTGCACCTCGTGAGGCGCCCGAGTGATCTCCTCGAAACGCACCAACTTGCCCCGCTTCATTCCCAAGTACAGCGGCCCGGGTACCAATGCCCGAGGGGTAGGGCCGTCGGCCAACAGCATGGCGTAGTTCCAGCCGTACTTGATCTGGTCCTCGGTGAGGCCCGCCGACCCCTGAACAGCCAGGAGCGACGACCCGCTCACCGCCGCAGACAGGTGCTCTGACAACCAGCTCTTGGCCGTACCCGGTTCGCCTATCAGGAGCAGTCCGCGATCAGATGCAAGAGTGACAATCGCACGTTGAACCAACACATCGTGGCCGTAAAACTTCTTTGAGATCACCACCTCGCGGCCGTTTCCGTCGGCGTCGGTCCACGGAAGAGCGCGCTCCCGACTGCCCAAGATGAATGTCTGGACCGCACGCGGAGACATCGCCCAGCCAGGCGGCCGAGGATCGGTATCAGACTGTTTCAGTGCCTCTAGCTCGCCGGGGTACCGACGCTCTGCCGGCAGTCGAATCGCCTCACCCATGGCCACCTCCACCGCACTTCTATCCGAAAAAGGAGCGTCAGGGAGCCAACTCGCGGATGACAGCGTGCAGAGCCGCGGCTAACCTGCCCGCAGCCCCCACCCTGGAAAGTCAATGTTCAACGCGCTGCTCCTTCTGATCGCCTGTAGTGGACCCCCCGAAGCCATCGCCCCCGCTGCTACCCTGCCCGTCGCGGCCGAAGCCGCGCCCGCTGAAGTCGAAGCCCCCACCACTGAAGCCCCCCCGACTGAAGCCCCCACCGAAGCGGCAACCGAAGCGGCAACGCTCGCCGAAGTACCGCCTACGGAAGAGGCCGATGCACACGAAGCTTCGCCCGCCAAAGACACGCCAGAGCCGCAGCCCGCCACCAACCTTGAGCTCGGCGCCGCCTGTCTCTCCACAGACCAATGCCAGAGCGGTATCTGCGAGGGCATGGGCTGCGACGACGCCACCCCGGGGATCTGTGCACCCTCCCAGCGGGCCTGTACCCGCGACCGACGCGCTTTCTGCGGCTGCGATGGCACCCAATTCTACGGAAGCTCCAGCTGCGTCGGCACCCGATACGCGTACAAGGGCATGTGCGACAAGAAGTCGCTCTAGTTCAGACTATCGACGGCGGCGCGCGACCAGCACGCAAGCCGCCAACCAAGGCCAAACAGGTGCGCTACCTGGGGTAGTGCATCCGCAGGCGGCCTGCTTTTCCAGACCGCCGACCACGTCCGCACAGCCCTCGTCGAGTCGGCCGTCGCAGTTGTTGTCGATGTTGTCGCACAGCTCGGGGGCGCCGATGTTCACCCAGCCGTTGGTGTCGTCACAGTCGTCGTCGAGCGAGAAGCCGTCGCCGTCGGCGTCGAGGAAGTCTTCATCGATCTCGCCGTCGCAGTCGTCGTCAACGCCGTTCTGCAGCTCAGGAGCGCCCGGCTGCACCTGAGCGTCGTTGTCGTCGCAGTCGCCATCGGCCTCGGTGATACCGTCGCCGTCGGCGTCGCCGCACTCGGTGTCTTCGTCGAGCAGACCGTCACAGTCGTCGTCCACGCCGTTGCACAGCTCGACCTGGCCGGGGTTGACGTTGGGGTCGGAGTCGTTGCAGTCGCCGTCAACCTCGCTCCAACCGTCGTCGTCATCATCGTAGTTGACGGTCCCCTCGTCGATGATGCCATCGCAGTCGTTGTCGTAGCCATCGGCGAGCTCGGGTGCGCCGGGGTAGCTGCTGGCGTCCGCGTTGTCGCAGTCGCCGCCAAGCTCGGTGAAGCCGTCACCATCGGCGTCCGGCGTGCCATCGTCGACTACGCCATCACAGTCGTCGTCGATGCCATTGCCGGGGACCTCGGAGAGGCCCACGGCCTGGCCGGCGTTACCATCGTTACAGTCGCCACCATTCTCGGTCTGGCCGTCGCCGTCGTCGTCGTAGCATTCGGTGTCTTCGTCAACCAGGCCATCGCAGTCATCGTCGAGGCCGTTGCACAGCTCGACCTGGGCGGGGTCGATACTCGGTTGGCCATCGTCACAGTCGCCGCCAGCCTCGGTAAAACCATCGCCATCGTCGTCGTACCAGTCGGTGCCCTCGTCGACGATGCCATCGCAGTCTTCGTCGCGGCCGTCCGCGAACTCGATGGCCCCCGGGTGAACATCGTCGGCCAAGTCGTTGCAGTCGCCGTCACAGCTGGAGAGACCATCTAGGTCGTCGTCGAGATGGTTGAGCACTGGGTTGGTGTCGTCGCAGTCGTCGCAGGTCCAGGAACCATCTCCGTCGTCATCGACCTGTCCAGCCTGACTGGGGCAGGGATCGCACAGATCGCCCACACCGTCTAGATCGAGGTCGTCTTGGGTTGGGTTGGTGAGGACCATACAGTTGTCGCAGGCATCGGCATGACCGTCGCCATCGGCGTCGGCGTTGTCGTCCCCGCCCGGACACAGGTCGCAGTCGTCGACCACGCCATCGCCGTCTACATCGGTGAGCGCAGAGCACAGGTCGCAGGCATTGGGCAGGCCGTCTCCGTCCGCGTCTTCGGTGTCGTCGCCGCCCGGACAGACGTCGCAGGCGTCGCCCACCGTGTCGCCGTCGACATCCCCTTGACTGGGATTCGACATCAGCGGACAGTTGTCGCATAGATCGCCCACGCCATCGCCATCGCCATCGGTCTGGGAGGCGTTTGCGTTGGCCGGGCAGTTGTCGCAGGCATCCGCATTGCCATCTGCGTCGGCATCCACGCCGTCGTCTCCGCCGGGACAGGTGTCGCAGGCATCGCCCACGCCGTCTCCGTCGAGGTCTTGTTGGGAAGCGTTCGCGTCGTCGCGGCAGTTGTCACAGTCGTCGGGGACCAAGTCTGAATCGACATCACCCACGTGGAAGAAGGTATCGTCGCAGTCGCCGCCACCACAGGAAGGATCGAGGAAACCGTCGGAGTCTAGGTCGCACTGACAGGAGGGGTCGGCGGCGCAATCGGAGTCGTCGCAATCCACGGGTCCGTCTCCGTCGTTGTCGAAGCCGTCATCGCAGATGAGCTCGGCGCAGGCCGCAAAACCCTCGTCGATGAGGCCGTCGCAGTCGTTGTCTTGGCCGTCGCAGATCTCGGTGTTGCTGGGGTTGTTGTTCGGGTCGGTGTCGTCGCAGTCCCCGAGCGCCACGGGACCATAGCTGCAGTTGGTCATATCGTATGTGCCATCTCCGTCATCGTCCGGGCAGCACAAGATGTCGACGTTGAGGTGTTGGTCGCCAGCTGGCCCGGTCAACATGCCGCCACCGGGGGAGTCGAAGCTGATGCCATAGGGCATGGTGCTGTCGGCCTCGAAATAGCCCGTCAACAGCGCGTATGACCCAAAGCCGGAGCCACAGGAGAGCGTGGTTCCGCCGCACACAGGCCCCTCGACAACGTAGAAGTTGAGGTCCTCTCTGCCCCAATCTGCGGTAATCTCGACCCACGCGTCTACACCGAGTGAAAACGACAACACCCGATCGGGTGTATTGCCACCAATTGGATTGTTACAGCCCGAATAGCTGCCACAGTCATCATCCTCTACTTGAGCGGCGTCATTGAAATCAACGTCAAAATAGTTGGAACCGCAGGTGACCGGAGTGGCGTCCACGGCCCACGCAGCGCGAGGAATTACCACCATCATTGCGACCGTCAATTCGAGCATCCACCGCATCCACCCTCCACCTTCGCGATAGGCTACCTCAGTCACCCGAACATGAGCAAGAATTAGCCATCGCAGGTCCACGGAATCATGTGTTATGCCCGCAAAAACCTCGTGTTCACGGAGCGCCTGTGCGTATCGTCTCCCCCCTGATTTTAGCCCTCTTAACGGGCTGTGGTAGCGAGCAATTAACAACGTTGGAAGTGGAACAAGCAGACCTCCGCAAAGAATACGACGACCTCGAAGGCAACGTAGTTGCGCTCCGAAACCAGATGGTCGAGCTGGGCCTGATGACCCAGGCACAAGCCAACGCCAAGGCCGAGAAGGCCACCAAGGGCAAGGGCAAAGGCAAAGGCAAAGGGAAAATGGGGAACTCTAACCCCAAACACGACCTGTCGGACGTGCTCAACTTCACCGCCGAGCGCACGGGCACCCCGCCGCAGCTGCCTCCCCTCACCGACCTGGTTCGCACCGAGACCCCGTGCGGCTACACCGTCAAGATCGAAGATCTCCAGCCCATCAGCGACTTCCCCCTCAACCGCGACGGCCTGGGCAAGTCCTCTCCCGTGGTGATGTTCGAGGACGGCGAGGCCATGGCCAGTCACGCGGGCCCCGAAGCCTTCGAAGAGGCCTGTGCCGGCGCCTACCGCCACGCGGGCTTCCTGTTCCTGTTCAGCCCCTCTCAAACCCAAGAGATCGGCGAGCGTGTGTTCTCCATCAGCCTGGCCGAAGACATCCCCTACGCACGCGGCGAAGACCAGCGGCCCATGTACTGGGTCTACCCTGGAACCACGCTCAACATCACCCTCGATCAGCCCTGGGACGAGACCTGGGGCGAGATGAAGCTCGATCTCTCCGGTCGAGTCCTCGATCAACTCGAGGCGCAGGCCACGCTCACGGCGGGTAGCTTCAGCCAAGACATCTCAGGCGGCGCCTTCCAGATCTCCGAAGAGATCACCGCCGACGGCCCACTCACCATCTCGATCACCTCCCCCGAGAATGGCCCCTATTTGGTGCTGAGCCTGCTCACCATCGGCAACCCCGGCAACGCACTGGTGGTCACCAGCCAATCCACGCATAGCAAGGGGCAGCGAGGATGATTCGCCTCCTTCCGATACTGGCATTGCTCGGATGCCAAGCCAACGAGATCGCCAAGGCCGAACGCGACATCATGCGCATGAAGAAGGACGTCGAGTCGCTCACTGAGCAGGTCGAGGTGCTCACTCGCACCATGGACAAGCGCACCAAGGCCGTCGACAACACCGTAGATGGCACACAGATGCCCGACGACTACGATCCCGATCGGGCTTTACCCGCGGGCGACGCCAGCCGGCCTGACATCATCATCCTGTCCATCGACACCCTCCGCGCCGACCACCTTGGCGCCTACGGATACGAGCGCGACACCTCGCCATTCTTCGACGAGCTCGCCGCCAATGGCGCCCGCTTCGAAGAGAACTTCGCCCCAGCACCGTGGACGCTTCCGTCCCACACCACCATGCTCTCAGGCCTGTTGCCACCCCACCACGGCGCCATCGAAGACGCCACCCGCATCGGCGACGACATCCCCCTTGTCCAAGAGGCGTTCCGCGACGGCGGGTACGGCACCATTGGCGCGGTTGCAACGCTGTTTGTTAGCAAGCGTTTCGGATTCGAACGCGGCTTTGATTTCTTCCATGACTTCGATATCCAAGGCGCCAAGATGAACAACGCGTCTACGGTAGACGCTGAGCACGTCTTTGGCTGGGCCACGCACTTGGCCCAAGAGCAGCCCGAGAACAAGCCGCTGTTTGTGTTCTTGCACGTCTACGATGCCCACTACGGCTACAACGCGCCCGCGCCCTTCAACGAGAAGTTCGACCGCGCTGCCAAGATCGAAGACCCGCTGTACAACGACTACCACCACTACAAGAAGCAGCCCCTTAGCGACGAGGAGATGGCGCACCAGATCGCTCAGTACGATGAAGAGATCGCCTACGTGGACCATGCCTTCCGGACATTCGTCGAGAACTGGCGCGGTAACGGCCGCGACGCAATTGTCATCATCACCTCCGACCACGGCGAAGAGTTCGGCGAGCGCGGCAGCTGGGGACACGCCCACACCTTGTACCGCGAGCAGCTACACGTTCCCCTCATCGTGAACGGCCCCGGCATCCGCAAGCAGGTGGTTCGCGAACGCACGGGTGGCGAAGACCTCCCGGGCACCATGGCCACTCTGGGCGGCATCGCCTTCCCAAACGGAGATGGCACCAACCTCGCCCGACTCCTGCGTAAAGGCGGCAGCGCCCGTCGGGGTGTTTCGGCCCAATTCGCCGAAACAAGCCGCTTCCAGACGCTCAAATACCGCTGGTTCGACGGAACCTACGACATGTACGCCGACCTGGACAACGCCAACCGCAAGCTGTGCAATATACGGGTCGATCCGTTCTGCCTTGAGAGCCTCTACGCCGACAACGCCGAGCGCGGCGACCAGATGTTCACCGACATGATGAACTACCTGGGTGAACCCTGGGAAGCTCGAGCCGCAGGTCGGGTCACCGTCGAGGGCGGCTTCATCTACCAAGCAGCCATCCGCCAACACAAGAAGCTCAACGTCAAAAAGGGCGATCGCTTCTCGGTTCATCCGCCCGACGCCAAGGTGTCGTTCACGGGTGTCAAGGGCCTTGCTACAGGCCCCTGGGCCGCCATTGGGTTCGAACTGCCCACCGAAACCGCACCGATCAAGTTCCACGGACGTCGTCCAACGAACACAATCGTCAACCTGACGGACAGCGAGAAAGAGATGCTCGAGGCGCTGGGCTACATCCAAGACTAGAGGTGCTCGGCCTAAAGGTCGACCACCATCGCGGTCACGTTGTCTCGACCACCTAGATCGTTCGCCGCGCGCACTAGACGACGAACCGCTGACCGTGGATCGGGCTCCTCGTGCAGGATGGTCGCGATGACATTTTCCGAGACTTCGCGCCACAGCCCGCGACTTCCGATCAGCAACCGATCGCCGGGAAGCGTCTTCCATTCTATTATCGTGGGCTTTACGTCAGATTTTCCGCCGACCAGCTGCACACGCTGCTCGCGTTCACCCAGCTGTTGAAGCTTGTCTTGGCGAAGGACCCAGGCGCAGGTATCGCCCACCGAGCCCACCACCAGGTTTTGAGCCGTACGGGCCACAACACACAACGTGGTGTCGGAGCTTCCGGTGAAGCCGGACACCTCCATTGCGCCGCGAACCGCCTGATTGGCAGCGTTGAAGCACTCGCCCACCAGAACTTTGGCGACGGGTAGCGTGAAGGGGACCCCGGTGTTTCGTTTTTCCGCCAATCGACCGACGGTTCGAATGGCGAGACCGCTGGCCAACGGACCCGAGCAGCCATCGGCCACGGCGTAGAGCGCGCAACCGCCGCCGAGGGCACGCCAGGTCCAGGCGTCGTCGTTGCGGTGCTGGACAATACCGGTGTCGGAGAGTGCGGCGGACTTAGAGCGCAGCGCTGGCGCTCTATGGCGGCGGGCCCACGTGTTGACCGCGCCGGCCATCTCGTCGGCGGTTCGGGGGCCACCCCGCCGCATGGAGACCAGGAGCTTACGAAGCGCATCGTCTTCGACGGGACAGTAGTCGCTGAGGAGCGAGGCCAGGGCGCGCACATCCCGGGTGGGAGGAAGGGTTGGGTCGGCGGAGGGCACGATGGGTCGACTGAGCATCTCCTGCACGTCGAGGTCTAACAGACGAGCCGAACCATCAGAGCCGAGCAGCACATGTTGGCTGCCGAGGTGACCGAGCATCACGCCGTAGTTGTGTAACAGTTGCACAGCGTCGGCCAGCTGAAAGGCCATGGCCAACAGCCGGCGTCCGGATAGCGGCGCGGGCTCGTTAACCAGCAAGTTCTCACCATCCCAGCTGAAAAACGCCAGCATTTGGTGGTTGTACCGATAGATGGCCAGCGGTCCGGAGAGCGTCTGGCCTTTGATCCGACGACGCGCAAAAGCCGCGAAGCCCTTTTTTGATGAATGACCCCAGCGGGACGTCATTAGCAGCCGACGAAACCCCAACGGTGCGCTACAGTAGGTGCACGCCTGAGCCGTGGGTGGCGAGTGCTTATTACCGCACTCCCAGCATTTCACAGCGTGCCAGCGCCGACGGCCGTTGTTCACCAAATAGATGACCCGATCGGGCGTTTCCCGCACGACTCGCTCGACTTGAAGGTGCATACCGATGCGGGGACCGGGCGCAAATAGACGTGGCCGGTCAGAACCAGAGGCGGACATGTCAGCAGTCTATCAACGGTTTCGCTACGGAGAGATGATACCTGTACCCAGAACCCCCATTTGCGACACAGATTGCAACGTATGCCCATTATTAGGGATGACGGATTCGGTGTACTCGGTGCGGTGCACGTAGATCGCCATGGCGCTACCGACAGGCAAGGGCTGCAGCGCGTT
>JAACDH010000286.1 GCA_009936995.1 Rhodobacterales bacterium | reverse complement strand
CGATCCGCGGCGTTCGCCCCTCCCCTCAACCCAGTCTCGCCCAAACATTCACACGCACTCCAGCCCCAACGACCCATGCATTCGCCCATGAAAATCAGCAGTGACCACCTGATTTCAGGCAGCGAGGCGGTAGTCGTGATGCAGACCACCAAGGATGGGCTCGCCAATCAGCGTGCCCGTCCCTTCGACGTCCAAGGGAACCCTCGGCTTGTGGTACTCGCCCGGGATCCCATCGATTCCCTGGTGCGGCCTGGCCTCGTTGGAGTATCTGACGAACGCGCTCACCGTTCTCCGAAGATGACGCTCCGAACGAAAGATAAAGTGATTCAGCGCATCCCTTTTCAGGGTTCCAATGGCCCGTTCGCAGATCGAATTCGCATTCGGAGCATGGTACGGCGTGGAAATGCCTCGGATGCCCATCACCTCCGAAAGCCACTGGTCCAGCGCACAGCGAAACGGCTTTCCCCGACCGAACTGACCGAAGATGCCATCGTTGTCGTGGAGGATGAACCTGGGCTCCTCGCCACCGGGACAACACTCACGGATCTGCTGCTTGACCCAATCGAGGGACGGATTCCGGGTCACATTCGTGTGCACGATCGTCCGGGTCTGGTGCTCGATGACCACGAGCACGTAGCAGACCGAGAAGTCCCACATCACCTGCGTGGTGAAGTCCAAGGCGTAGATGTCGGGCGCGTGGTTGGCCAGGAACGTACGCCAGGTGCTGCTCGGAACGGGGCCTTCGTCCGACATATAGCGACGGACCGTGCTCGAAGCATAGGCAATACCGAGCTTGAGCTTCATCTCCAGCGCAATCCGGTCTTCGCCCCAGGCTGAATTCTCCGTCGAGATGCGTCGGATGAAGCGCTTGGGCCAGCGTCGGCAGAGCCAGATCCAAAACCGTCGATCTCTTCGGTTGAGCTTGGGCTTCGGAGCGTTGCGCTGGTAGACGGCGAGCTGCTGTCGCAGGGCCGCGATCTCCCAGAGCAAGTCGGCTCTAGAACGGCAAGAGAGCCGGAGTGATGCGATGATTGCGACGAAAGACGTGAACATTCGCCTACTTCACTCGGCGACCCTCGGTTTGCACGACGACGTTCGCTTGCTTGGGCCAGGTGGCCTGAAGGGCGCGCGTAGCGCGGTGCGCAGCATGGAGGCCCAGGGGAGCGACGAAGTGCGACCCGTCTCGGGGCCGACCCCGCAATGGCGACCGGCGGCGCGAAGCGGCGAGGCCCCCGGAAGAAAGCCCATCACCGTATTCCCATCCGGCGCGAACCCAGCTGATGGCAGCGAGATCGCAAGCGGGGTTGGAGATCTACCAGGCAACGCCGGCACCTTAGACCCCACCCTCTATGAAAACGGCCTGTACACGGTGCGGATCAGGGTGACCGACAGCGATGGCGGCGTGAGCATCGTCGACATCGAAGTGGTCATCGAAGGCGCGATGAAGCTCGGCAGCTTCGACCTCGCTTTCCTGGACGCCCAGTGGCAGAACGGGGCTTCGCCCATGACCCTCGGCCGCACGTATACGACCCTCGCCAAGGACCACACGGGCGACTTCTGTCCATGATGGGACCGACCGTGTCGACCAACGGCCCCCTCGGCGAGGGTGGCTGGACCCAGAACGGCTGTGGTGGCGGCTTCCTGTTCTCTCCCGTGTGCACGACCAGCAGCAAGCCCCACCTGGTGGTGGTGAAGTGGCCCAGCGGAAGTTTGGACGTCTTCGACCTCGAGGTTGTTCCGGGAACCACCTTCATGCCGCAGATTTCCTCGGTGACCTACGCCGCGCGGCCGGGAACGACGTCCACGCTGACGCCGGTGACCGGTGACGACGTGGTCTGGTTCATCAATCCGGGCGACCTGAACGACTCGGGCATCGCCAACCTGTACGACCCGACGCAGTTCGTGTTGACCGACGCGTTTGGCACACAGTACCTGCTGGATGTCGATTCCGGACTGATTCAGACCACCGATTTTGTGGGCAACCAGACCCAGTTCACCGCCAACGGCATCTTCCCCGACGTGGGGACCGGTGTGGAGTTCTACCGAGACGGCCTGGGTCGCATCGAGACGATGTTGTTGCCCGATGGCAGCGACATCACCTACCTGTACGACGCCGAAGGCGACCTAACGCAGACGGTCGACGGCGAGGGCCAGTTGATGGACTTCGTCTACGATGACGGACATCGGTTGACCAGCTACAGCCTCGACGGTCAGGCGCCCATCGCCACGTTGACCTACGACGCGGATGGCCGGCTGATTGGCCAAGAGGACGCCACTGGGGTGTTCGTCAGCACCTCTTCTGACCCGTTCAGCTTTGAGCAGGTCACGGTTGGGCCCGACCCGGGCTTGACGACGACGGACCACTACAACGCCGAAGGTCTGATGGATTCGTCGGTGCTGTCGTTCGTCGACGACCAGGGT
>JAACDH010000285.1 GCA_009936995.1 Rhodobacterales bacterium | reverse complement strand
TACCGACAGGAAAGGGCTGCAGCGCGTTGGACGGGATGACCATGTAGCCATCGTCCCACTCGCGGCAGAAGATGCTGCCCTGGATTTGAGAACCATCGGCCGAGAAGACCATTAACAGGACGTCGACGGTACCAGGACCGGTGGGCGACCAGCCGATGCCAGCGCCAGCGCTCCGCGAGAACTGGGCACTGAACGCGTCCAGCTGATCCGTGTAGATGATGCTCTCGGGGTTGATGGTGGCGAAACCACTGGGCGTGAGCACGGCGTCGGTGATGTTCACGGCGCCCAAGTCGGAACCACCCGGTGCGGTGAGGTCGTAGTACACGGGATGTACGAAGTCGATGACCTGTAGGTCGGCGGCACCATAGCTGGGCCCGAAGGGCCCCCCCTGCTGGTCGAGGGTGACCTGAACGCCGCCTGACGTGAGATACGCGAAGATGCCAACGTCATATCGCTGGGCGGAGAGGGGGTTGGACACGGGATTGTTCACGCAGGTACCTTCGGTGGGCCACCAGTCGGTCCAGCTAGCGGACACCGGCTCGTGCAGCGCGACCTCGACCCAAATGTCCACGTCACTGGCGAACCAGCCTACGAAACACGTAGGGCAGGCTATCTGCGTAAGGACAAACTGTGCAATGCCACCGGTCAGGCCTGTGGGGGTCACCGTGGCGGTCGTGGTTCCGGGCGCGCTGCCCGTTCCGGTGTCGATTGTGGTGACCGCGCCATCGGTGTATCGGAAACCATCGGGTGCGGTCGCGTCGCCGAATTCGGTGGTGACCTTGATGTCGATGGAGCCCGCTTGCCCTGCCGCAGGGGACGAAACCACCAAGGTGAAGTCGTCGACCCGCGTGGTGGGCACCGGAGAGCCATCGAACCAGACCACCACGTCACCCGAGAATCCAAAACCGGTGATCTCGACGAGTGTGCCACCTTCGACCGACCCACTGCTGGGGTCGACCGCGATGATTCTCACCTCGGGGACGCCTTGGCTTAGCCCAGAGCCGCAGCCAGAAGTGACCCCAAACGCGATAGGAGCGGAGAGCCAGAGCAAAGACAGTAGTTGAACGTGGTTGGACAGCATGACCGCAGGATACCAGGTAGCGCCCCAGACGTCACCGCGAACCCCTATGCGGCAGCTTCGGCGCCGAACTCGAGGGCGATGACCTCGTGTACCAGGCACTCGGCCACGGAGGCCTGTCCTAGCTCGCACAACACCCGGGCGTAGCAGAGCGCGTCGAGGGTGGAGACGTCACCTTCGGGCAAGTGCACCACGGGGTTCGAAGAGATGCCGTGGGACTGAATAAGCGCCAGACACGTATCTTCGTCGTCGTACAGCAGCTCCATGACGCACTGGAAAAAATGGTTGTAATCTTGCATTTTCGCTCCCTTGTGGTGGCCACACCCATTCTGACCAGCCAGCCGAAATTAGTTTAACCACAATTCCGACCAGCCGTCCAGAATTAGATCGGATATCTTCACGTATCCTGAAGACTTAAGTGCTCAGGATTCTGGAGTCGCCATGTCTCGCATCACTACGCTGCTCGTTTTGCTCGCCGTCTCTACGGGCTGTCGCAAGGAAGTGCCCGAAGCCGATGAGGGCTTCAGCGACGCGCTGCGATTCCTGTTTCGGAGCTTCAACGACGACGAAGAAACCGTGGCCGCCGCCATGCGGACCCTCGAAGAGCAGGTGTATGTGGGCATGGACGTCGAAGCGAAGAACGCGTCCGACCGTGCCCTGCTGCCCGAGTTCCTCGAAGCAGATGACGTGGTCGGTCTCGAGCACCCCGGCCGCGATCTCAAGGACGCCCTTCCCGTCGCGGTCGCCGGCATCTCGCCTCACAACGTAGACGACGCCCGCAAAATCCAGCTGCACTCGGATCATACCGTGGTCGAGCCCTACTCCCCCAATTACTTCGTGCGCACCTGGTACGAGGGCGAGGACTGCTGGCTCAACCGCGAATGCTTGGAAATGAAGACCACTAACGATGTCACCAAAGACAACCTGCTGATGACTGTAGACTACACCTTCGAGAAGGACTTTCGGTGGATCAACATGGCCGACGAAGGCGCCCCACGTTGGGCCTACGTCGGTCGTAGCTGGACCACCGACTCCTTTGAGGGACAAAGTGGCAAGGTCTTCATCCACCAGTCCTTCACCATCGAGTTCTGGGTACCTCGCGACGGTAGGGGCTTTATCCGCGACGGAGACACCCAGAACCTCGACGGCGGCGAGTGGACGTCAGACAGCTCTGGCGGTGGTACACTGCGGCTGCTATCGCTTTGGGGAGAGACTCAGCTCGACGGCATCAACGCCAGCGATGAGACCGTCATCGCCACCACCCGCAACGGCATCGACAAGAACTTCACCGCCCAAGACCAGTGGCTCGACGAAAACTAACTACTCGGTGACCACGCGCTTGAAGCGGTCGATCAAGCCCATCAACTCGACGTCCTGGGTGACGCCATCTCGGCGCGCTTTGCCGGCCATGTCATAGAGCCGCTCTAGATCGACGTCACTATTGTTGTTGAGCGCCTCGGCGAACGACGCGGCAACCCAAGCCATGCGCAGGTTGGGCGTGGCGTCGCGGAACACCCGACGCAGGTCGCTGACCCCAAGGCTGGCGGTACCGGCCAAGACCCACTCTCCGGGAACAGGTGAGCCCGCCTTCCAAGAGGCCTGAACCCAGTTCCGAGCATCCTGACCCTCGCGGAACTGAACCTCGTACAGGACTTCGCGGCCGGCATCATGGGGCAGCGACGTTTCGAGCCACGGCCGTTCGTCGCCCACCCGCTGTGCAGAGACCACCACCGTGTCGTCGAACTGAACATCGATGACCAGGTCGCGGACCGCAGTGCGACCGTCGGCGAGTTCGAGTTGCAGCGCCGCAATGCCGTCCCCGAGGGTGTCGACGTAGTGGTGGCCGCCGTAACCCACCCAGGCGAGCCGCTCGAGCTGGGGCACCCGCCGAAGACCGATTGCGGGGATGAGCGTGTGCAATGTGACCCCGTGAGACGCCTGCTCCGACAATCTAAAGAGGGCCTCTTCGGGGTCGCCGCCCAGCCCGGTAGGACCATCGGAGATGACGATGATATGGGTATCTCCGCAGAAGGAGCGCATCTGCTCGACCATTCCAACCATCAGGTCTAGACCACGCTCTCCATCGGTGATCAACCCCGGCGTAAGGGTGTCGATAGCGGCTTGAATTTTTTCGATTTTGCTCACGGACGTAGGCGCTAGGGCGACCGCGGCGCCGCGATTGAAGGCGGCCAGCGCGACCACAGTATCGGCGGGAAGATCCTTCACTACACCGTGGAGAATGGACCGAGTAAGCGCCAGGCGATCCACCCGCTTGAAGTAGAAGTCCTCGGACCCAAGTTCGGGCAGCTGGTCGCCAAGCAGCGGGTAGCTGCGAGTGGGCACGCTTTGCATGGTGGAGGCGACATTCACCAACACCAACAAGTGAACCGGCACCGGATCTTTCACCTTCAGCGAATCGGTCGTGACCGCTAAACGAACCAAGGCGCGGGAGGCATCACTGGGATGCACGGCCGACGCGATGTGGACCGCCAGGGCCTCGCCAGTCGGATGGGCGTCGTGGTCGGGCAGCCAACCGAGGAAATCGGCAACTTCGAATTCCCCAAGGGGAACCCGGTCTCGGGACAGATAATCACGCGCTCGGACCACCGCTTCGGGGGCAGCCAGGCCACGTCCCGTTTGACCATCTTGAGCAGCGAGGCGATTGGCCCGATCGTGCTCAACGCAGATCTCGACAGAAGTACCACCCTGGCCCCCAAATGCCGTAAGCATCATCCAGATCATCGCGCTCTGCATCACACCTCCTGCCCAGCGTATGCACCCATTCGCTCTTTCATTTATCGCAGGGGGAAAAGGCGCAGTGCAACCGGTTTGTCAGGAAAAGTCTCTACTCGACGTATTCTCACCGCCCTAACCACGGAGACGTAAACGACGACGGCGAGTGGCCGCTCATCTAAGAAGACGACCTCGTCCAAGAGCAACCCTGGGCCCAAAGCCCGCTCCATGGAGACCGCCAGGCTATTCCGTAACCGCCTTGGTCAGCGCCGCTCTCAGCTTGGCGTCGTCGAGCGCACTGAGGAGATCTTCGCACGGGATAAACTCTGTCACCAGCAGGTTATTCTCGGGCGGATCTCGGAAATTCACCTCGCGAGAAGATGCGCGAACCGAGCCAGCCAATGGAAAAAGCTGGACCGTCGCGCCATCGGCGCCGCCAATCAGGCCGACCGCGAAACAGCCACCCTCTTGATGCCCCAACACGACGCCAAGTGTGGTCGCTTTGCAGCCGTTCAGGGGGCACGCGCGTTCGGGGGCAGGGCGGGCCGTCACCAGGGCAGGATCGACAGTCCGCTGTGCGATCTGAGTCAATTGGACCTGTAGCTGTGCCCCCAAGGCGTCGATGGAGGCGTCTTGGGTCTCGGGCACGACGCGCGGCCACAGCACCACCACGCCGCCCCTCTTGCCTCGCGACCGGCTGATGGTGTCGTCGTCGCCGCCCGCCTGAGCCGGTGTTGCCAGCAGTAAGCCCACCCCGATCCACAGAGCGTTTCTCATGGTTGGTCCTCGGCTTCGGTGTCTTTCGTGCGGTCTATGAGGTTGAACGCCACCCGGCGATTGGCCTCACGACCCTCGGTCGTCTTGTTGGTGTCGACGGGAATGGACTCGCCATAGCCAACGGCCGACAACTGTTCCGGGGGGACGCCCTGCTCGATCATATAGGTGCGAACCGC
>JAACDH010000037.1 GCA_009936995.1 Rhodobacterales bacterium | reverse complement strand
GTAGACGGCGATGGCTTCGCGCTCTCCGATGGCGACTGCGACGACGACGATGGCTGGCGAAACCCCGACGCCATCGAGACCTGCGACGGCGTCGACAACAACTGCGACCTCGAGATCGATGAAGGCCTGGACTGCGACGCCTCCGGGGGGCTCGAAAAGCCACAGGGCGGCTGTGGATGTGCGTCGGGAGGCGGTTCGGGAGCGCCCTGGTGGCTGTTGGGGGTGGCCGTGTTGGCCGGTCGTCGGCGCAGCGCGGTGACGTCAGTACTCTAGGCAGATCCTCTGCAGCTCGTCGCCCTCTGTCAGAGTGATGACCCGTTCGCCTCGCTGAACGGTCATGGCATGCTTGGATGCCTTCTTTTTTCCTTTTCGGTCGACGCGGACCATCTCAACGACGGTGGCGGACTCGCCTGGTTCGAGGTCGACCATGGCGGTTCGGCTGCCGTCGTCGTCGTCGAGCAAGACGAAACCTGCCTCGGTTCGGGAGCGAGAGGTGCCGTCAGGGACATCGCCGTTCTCGGACCAGGCGTGCAGGTTGAGGCGCTGGGTGGCGCCGGTGCGGATGCGCGTACACAGCTTTGCCCGTTCCTCGGGATCGCCGAGGTCGTAGGTGCCCACCTCATCCACAGCTTTGTTCATCGCCATCAGCTCGCCGTCGGTGAGCCGCTCTTGGCGGACCGTGAGCCCGGAGCGGGAGAAGGTGCTGGTTTCGTTGGACACGATGGTGCCCCAGTCGAGCTCGGTCGAAACGACGGTGGCGTTCTTGGGGTGTGCGCCCAGAGCCATAATCTGCGTCTCGTGGCCCACCAAGTTGTCGAGGTGAGTCCTGGCGTCTCCGACCCAGGCGGTGTCTTCGGGGGCGACCGGTTGGGCGGCAGTAGAACGCTCCTCCGCCGCGGCCTCTTCGGCCGCGGAATCAGTTTGGACGTCTCCCGCTGACGCAGTCAGTCCCCAGAACAAGGCAGCGAACACTCGAATTTGACCTTCCCAGATGAGACGTCTTCTTCAGCTTATCATTCGGCATCCACGCCTGCGGGATTGAGGTTGGTCAAGCAGATTTGGTAGCGTCACGCTCACGCTTTGGGGGACCCTTGTCCGCATCATTACTTCAATCGGCCGAGCGCGCCCTGCTCGACGAGCTTGGCAAAGAACTTGGTGAACCCGCCGACCAAGTCTTACAGACGTTGGTGTCTGCTACCGGCGGTTGGCCCACCCTTGTTCAAGACGGCGTGTTGATCTCGCTCTCGTTGCATGCGGTGGCCGGGCAGCTGGCCGCCGAGCACGTCCACGAATTGGGTCGATTAATTCAAGGTCTCACGGGCCTACAGGCCCTTGACTGCAGCGGCCTCTCGTTGCCCCGGCTGGCCCTCGACGCATGTCCCGACCTGCGCCGACTCGACTGCACCGACAACCAGATCTCCCACCTGGAACTGGGCTCGAATCTGGCGCTCACCGAGCTGCTCTGTGCTGGGAATCGGTTGATGGTGCTCGATCTACGGCATCACGGGGCCCTTCAGGTGCTCGACTGTGCCGGAAATGAGATTACCGCGCTGGTGGTGCCCAAGACCAGCGTGCTGCGATCATTGCGGTGCGAACGCAACCAGCTGATTGTGCTCGATCTTGCCGAACAGCCCTATCTGGTCGACCTCACTTGCTACCGAAACGGCTTGCATCAGCTACTGCTGGCCGCAGCACCCAGGCTCGAGCGGCTGGACTGCGCCCGGAACGATCTATCCGAGCTGCATTTGCCGCCGCTGCCCAATCTGCGTTCGCTCTTGGTCGCTCGAAATCGCCTTGATTTATTGAATTTGCGCTCGTTTCCCGCCCTTCAGGTGCTGGGTTGTCGACGCAATTATATCGAGACCCTCGACCTGAGTGCCAATGGTGCGATTCGCGAGCTCACTGTCAAAACAACCAGATCCGCAGCCTCCACCTGGCCCATCATCCCGCATTAGAGTCGGTGAACGCGTCCGACAATCGTTTGGTGCACCTGGTGTTGGGCGGCGCCCGGGCGCTCGTGGAGCTTCAGTGTGGCGGTAACGAACTCGAGACCCTAGATCTCTCGGCGTGTAAGAGCCTGTGTCTACTGGATTGTACGGCCAACGAGCTTCGTCAGCTCGATTGCTCAAATAACTCGGAACTCGCTCATCTTTCGTGCGCCAATAACGCTATTCGAACCTTGGATATTGCCACCAATATCGACCTATGTGTGCTCTCGGCGGTAGGAACCGGCGGCGTCACCGTGAACGCGACCGACGCTCAAAAGCACCGCTTGGTCGAGCTCCGTGTGGTGTACGGGCTGACGTCGGGCAGCGAAGAAATCAGCCGCATGAATAGCTGGGAGCTGCACGAGTACGCCTCCAACTGTGCTGGTCGAGCGAACGAAACCGAGCTGTTGCAGATTGTCCATGACCCGCGCTGTGATCTGGGTACGGCGCTGATGGTCTATTGGATGGGTGCCCCGCACTATTACCGGCAGTATCAAGAGCGCGATGAAGTTCAACCGTACGAGCGGCTGGGCTGGGATCTGCTGATGGCAGTCCAAGAGCGCATTCAGTCTGGCTTCTATGTTCAGGCAAACATCTGGTTCGACCCGCGGAACGACAAGCAAACTCGTTCGGTACGCGGCCACGACTGGACCCTCGACGATCGCTTGGTGCAGCTTCCAGCCAAGTGGCGGATCCCGCGCGAGATGACCGCACCGTCGCTCACCCGCTAGACGCCGCCGGCCAACAGGTTGTGGAAGAAGAGGTCGCCGAGCATCTGGTAGAAGCCCTGTGAGTACAGGACCACCTGCAGGAAGAGCAGCGCGATGACCACCGCTAGGGCGGCGAATACCCAGCGTCGCGCAGACAAAACGACCGGGCGGGTGCTGATGTCGAGATAGCCATTGTCGACGCGGTCGAGCTCTTTCTCGATACGCCACAGGCCCACCAACACGATGGCGGCGCCTGGGGCTGAGAAGCAGGCCATTCCAATGATCGCGGTGAGGGTGCCTAAAGCGGCGAGGACGAGGGCGCCGTTGACCTTGGGGTCGGTGGTGCCGGTTCCGCCACCGAACAGCTCGTCGACTTCGTTGGCCATCAGGGCACCATGGGGGAGAGGAGTTGAAGGCGTCGGATGCGGGCCTCGGGGCGGTCTTGGAGGAGGTTGTCTTGGCGGCCGAGCACCGATTCTTCGACGTAGCTGTTGATGGCGTTCTGCAGGCTCACGAGGCTGAGGGCCTCGGGCCGAGAGATGTTCTCGTTGGCCAAGAAGACATCTCGTTCGCCCTGGAGATGTTTGATCCAGATGCGGGCGTCGTAGTGCTGGCTCGACAGTTGGCTGGCCTCGGTGAGGACCAATCGGTAGCTCTCGAGCAGGCTGCGCAACAGTCCGTAGAGCTCGCCCATGAACTCGGATTCGACGACGTGGAAGTTCTCTCCTTGGCGTTCGAGGGCGCCGTAGCTGACCAGTTTGTCCAGAGATTCAGCGAGCAGCGAGGTGGCGGATCGGTCTGGGTCGAGGATGAACTCGCGGCGCAGCGTCCACAGCAGCAACGAGAAGTGCTTGGCCAAGCTGTCGGCCGTGAAACCCTCGTCTCCGCCGGCCCGGATGGCGGCGACGGTCATGGCCACGGGCGCGAAGTAGTGAAGCACCTGGTTCTTGTAGAAGGCTAGGGTGATGCGTTCGTCGGGGACCACACTCCAGATGCGGTCGCCGCTGTGCTCTAGGGGTTCGATGCGTTTGGCGCGCACAAAGCGGTCGAGGGCGTGGGTGATGGCCTGGTCGTGATGCTGAAGTGTCTTTGACACGGGTGCGTCGCAGGCTTGGAGGAACGCCCGGAAGCGGTGGATGCGCTGCAGCAGGTCCTGGTGTTTGATGCCGCGACGGTGGTGGGCGAGCAGGGCCATGGCTACAAGTGCCGTAGGCAAAACGACCGTGGCCTCGCCAATACGGTGCACGATGCGCTCGCCGACGCGCTGTAGCGTCTCGCGGCGGTCCGCTGCGGAGCGGTCGGACCAGCTCTGTTGGTCGGCGTCGGGGTCGACGATCTCGGACAGAGCGATGGGCGTTCCCACCCGCAGATACACGCGCCCGAAGCGCCGGCGAATGATGGAGAAGCTGCGGAAGAGCTGGCCCATGTCTTCGGCCTTTTTGTCTTCGCCGCCCAGCTCTCGGGCGTACACACCTTCTTCTGCCACTTGTTCGTAGGCCAGGGCGATGGGCAGGATGGTGACCTCGCGACCCGTGTGCCGGAGCTCTGCGGCGTCCAGCACCATGCCCAGCACGCCTAATTTGGGGCGCATCAGCTTGCCCGAGCGGGTGCGACCGCCCTCGATGAAGAACTCGACCGGGTATTCCTGCTGAATCAGCTCGCGGAGATAGCGGCTGAAGATGGCAGGGTGGATGCGTCGGTCCGCGAACGAGCGCCGGATGAAGAACGCGCCCGCCCCACGAAGCAGAATGGACACCGGCCAAATAGCTAGGTTGATGCCGGCGACCACGTGGGGAACGATGAGGTCATTGCTGAGCATTACCCAGGACATCAGCACGTAGTCCAGGTGTGATTTGTGGCACGGAGCCAGGATGACCGAACCCTGGCGCATGGCGATTCGGATGCGTTCGAGGTCTTCATTCTCGGCGTCGACGCCACTGAACACGCGGGTCCATAGGGGGCGCAGGACCACCGAAAGAGAGCGAACCGTGCGCCAAGAGAAGCGCGCCGCGATGGTGTCGTACTCCTTCGACATCTGTGCGGTGACCTGTGCCGTGGTGGCGCCCAGGGCGTTAGCCTCTTGCTCGGCAAGGGCCCGCATGGGTGGATTGTCGAGGACCATTCGTTTCATCACCGCGCCGGATAGCAACTGCGGACCGCGAACCACCCGGGTCTCTCGGTGCAGGTATCGGCGGAGCAGTGCGTGGAGTACCCGGCTCTGTCGGGGGCCATGGACCCTGCCGCGGAACTCTTCGAGATCGATCGACTCACCGGCCTGAACAAACGCATCGGGGCTTCGCACGTACACCTTGTGAAGCGCGCTGATCGAGCCTGCCGCTTCTCGTGCGCCGATGAAGAAGTCGCGAGCCGGGTTGCCAATCACGTCGGGAGAGCGGTCCCAGACTACCGCAACGGGCACCAGCTGAATGGGCCGGTCCGACTGGTCTTGGATGTCGAGGAGCGTCTGCAGCAAGTCGGGTTTGCCGCCGCCGCGAATCTGCTGCAGCCTCGACTTCGCCTCGTCCAAGAAGGCCGTGGTGGCGTCTCCCTGTCGGACCCGATCCGCCACCCAGCCACTGTCCACCGGATCGGGAGCGAAGCCCGCCTCGAAGAAGCGCTGAACGCGGTAGGCCACGTCGCGCCAGGCCGAGGCCACCGGCTGCCAGAAGAAGCTGGTGGTACCGTGCCCCCACACCGAAAGCGGTAGGCGGCGGCGGTTGAGCACCGTGTTCAGCACCAAGTGGTCCACTGAGGATCGATGGAGGAGTACGTAGACCACCGGTCCGCGACGAGAAGCGTTCCGAATGTGGTCGACCGAGTGATCTTCTAGTCGGATTCGACCCAGCATCCGGCCCAGACCCAGTGCGTAGTAAAACCAGCCGAATCGTCGGACCATGGCGGTTCCGTACCGGGTGGGCGCTGCAGCGGGGGCAGACACCCCGGTGTCGGATGGAGTGGTCGGCATTAGGGCGTTGTGGTCCCGGTTGTGGTGGTCCCGGTTGTTGTTGTACCGGTTGTCGTAGTGGTTGTGCCAGTTGTCGTAGTGGTTGTGCCAGTTGTCGTAGTGGTTGTGCCGGTTGTCGTAGTGGTTGTGCCGGTTGTCGTAGTGGTTGTGC
>JAACDH010000284.1 GCA_009936995.1 Rhodobacterales bacterium | reverse complement strand
TAGGCCTTGCAAGAGCGCAGAGGGCAGCGGACGGTGGGTGGCGTTTGCCCCGCGATTCGACCAGTTCACCCGCCAGGCACCGGCCTCGTCTTGGAAGCTCTGGACCAGCCCCTGACCCTGAGTGACCACCCGGCTGGAGACGATGGGACCCTGTTCGAGGGCGTCCGAGCGTCGGATCTCTTGCAGGCAGGTGGCGCCGTTGGGCCAGGCATACTGAAGGTAGACCGGTGCCGGTGGCGGCAGCGGTGGCGCCGCATCCGAGGCGGACCGGGCGACGGGGGCCAGCGACAGCGGCTCGGGGGTCTCGGCTGGAGCGGTGACCACACGGCGGGCATTTTTGGGCGCGCCACAGCCCACCGCGAGCAACAGAAAGAACGGCACCAATGTGTTCGAGCGCATGCCACCTCCGAGGTCGACCATCGCCCAGTCGCTTAACCCATTGCCATCTAGGTCGGCGAAGGGCCCCAACCGCGTTACCCGGCGCCACTACGTACATCGAGGTCCACATGATTACCATCGGCAATGTCACTAAAGGATTTGGCGGACGAACCCTCTTCCGGGAAGTTAACGCCTCCTTCAGCCCGGGTCATAACTACGGTCTCACAGGTCCAAACGGCTGTGGCAAGTCCACCCTAATGAAGATCATGGTGGCCGCCGAAGAGAGCGACCAAGGCACCGTCACCCTGCCCAAGCGCACCGGCTGGCTGCGTCAGGACCACTTCGCGTTTGATGAGCACTCCGTCCTCGACACCGTAATCATGGGCCACAAGGCCCTGTGGGACGCCATGGAAGAGAAGGAGGTGCTCTACGCAAAAGAGGACTTCACCGACGATGACGGCATGCGTCTGGGCGAACTAGAGGGTGTAGTCGCAGAAGAAGACGGCTACACTGCCGAGTCCGATGCCGCCGTTCTCCTCGAAGGTCTGGGCATCCCCCTCGACATGCACGACCGCAAGATGGAGAAGGTCGTCGCCGGCCAGAAAGTCCGCGTGCTCCTCGCCCAAGCGCTGTTCGGTACGCCCGAGGCGCTGCTCCTCGACGAGCCCACCAACCACCTCGACCTAGACTCTATTCTGTGGCTCGAAGAGTTCTTGGTGAAGTACGTCGGCGCCCTGGTGGTCATCATCCACGACCGTCGCTTCCTGAATCAAGTGTGCGACCACATCGCCGACATCGACTACGAAACCATCATCACCTACCCCGGCAACTACGACGATATGGTCCGCCAGAAGGCGACGATTCGCGGGCGGATGGACAAAGACACCAACATCCGCGAGAAGAAGATCTCTCAGCTCAAGGACTTCATCCAGAAGTTCGGTGCGGGCACGCGAGCCAGCCAAACCCGGTCCCGCGCAAAGCAAATCGAGAAGCTGCGCCCCGACGAGGTCAAGCGCTCCAACATCGCCCGTCCGTTCATTCGGTTCCTGGTCGAAGACCACAGTGGCCGCGATGTCTTGGAAGTTCGCAACCTGTCATTCGCATACGGGGAACACCAGATTTTCGACCGCTTCAACGCACACGTTCAACGGGGTGACAAGGTCGCTATCCTCGGTCGGAACGGCATCGGCAAGACCACACTGATCACCGAGCTGTTTAACGAAGCAAACGCGCTCAACCAGTCGGTGAACTGGGGTCACAACACCACCATCGGCTACTTCGGCCACGACCACCGCAAGATGATCGAGCCCGGCCGTACCGTTTACGAGTGGCTGTTCGAGCAGCGCCCCGAGAAAGGCGAGCAACACATCCGCGCGGTCCTTGGACGCATGCTGTTCAGCGGTCACGATGGCAAAAAGCCCACCACAACCCTCTCCGGCGGCGAAGCGGCCCGCCTGGTGTTCTGCAAACTCATCCTCATGGAGTACAACGTGCTCGTGCTCGACGAGCCCACCGATCACCTCGACCTAGAGAGCATCAGCGCCCTGAAAGATGCCATCGAGGCCTACCAAGGCACCGTGCTCTTCATCACCCATGACCGTGACTTGGCCACCGCCGCCAACCACATCTGGACGTACCCCGAAGCGGGCGATCTCGTCGATTACAAGGGTACGATCGACGAGTACATCGACTGGCACAAGACGCACTACGCCAAAAAGTAATTCAGTCGATCGCCCAGTTCACCGCGAAGTCCGCGTGAATATGGGTGGTGTCGAGCACCGGCAGGTCGACATCGTTGGCGTCGACGAGCATGCCGATCTCGGTGCAGCCCAGCACCATCGCTTGGGCGCCTTGGGATGACAAAACGGCCATTTGGTCGGTGAAGTAGTCTCGTGATGCATCGAGAATACGTCCGGCGGCTAGCTCCTCGAGGATGATGCGGTCCAGCTCGATGATTGCGGCAGGAGGCGGCACGAGCACGGTCAGTCCCCTCGCCTCGAGACGCTCCCGATAGAACGGCTGCGTCATTGTGAACGCCGTACCGAACAGCGCCACTTCGGTGATTCCGTCGGCAATGGCTCGTTCGGCGAGGGCGTCAGCGATGTGTAGGACTGGAATCGAGATCTGGCTCTGAATGAGATCGGTGTAGCGGTGGATGGTGTTGCTGCAGATGAACACACCATCGGCACCCGCGCGCTGCAGACCTTTACAACCCGAAACCACCCGTCGCCCCAGCCGACGCCAGTTGCCGTCGGCGCGACTTCGACGGACCTCGCCATAGTCTAGGGAGTTCATGACGATCTTCGCGGACCGATACGGACCCAAGTGGGTCGCCACGCCCTCGTTGATGCGCTCGTAGTACGTCTTGGTGGCGTGCCAGGTGAGGCCTCCGAGGAGCCCGATGGTCTTCATTCGATTCGCGTTTCCAGTAAGAGGGCTACACGGAGTCTCCGCCCAGGCGTCATACCGATGTGAGACATCCCAGGCACGAAGCAACCTTAAAGTATCCTCCCAGCGAGTGTGTTAACGATCCCTCGATCCCGAGGTTTTTATGAACATACAGACGCACGATGGCATCAATCCTTCGCTGTCTGGCACCCCAGTCGCTGTTGAGCCGGGCCGCGCCACCGTCGATTTGCTCACCACCGATGTCATGCGCGCGGATGCCCAAGGCCTGGTCCACGGCGGTTTTGTGTTCAGCGCTGCCGACTACGCCGCCATGCTCGCGGTCAACCATCCCAACGTGGTCCTCGGCTCGGCCGACTGCACGTTCACCGCGCCGGTTCGAATCGGAGAGACAGTTCGGATTCAAGCGGCGATCACAGAGACCAAGGGCCGCAAGCGGGTGGTCGAGATCACCGCCAAGGTCGACGGTCGTGTAGTGCTCACAGGAACACTCGCCACCTTCGTGCTCGACCAGCACGTACTGCAGGGCTGAGATGGCGCGCGACTACGATACGCTGTTGCTTCACTGTGAAAACTGCGACACCGCGCGCGCCCGTCAAAACACCCGTTGTGTCTGCGGCGAATTTCGTCCCCCTGCGGGCTGGAGTGTGGACCCCGAAGAGTCCGGCGCCATCGTGGTGTTTCTGACCAAACGGCTGGGCAAGCGCTACACTTTCCGCGAGATCGTCGACCACAGCGGCGGCACCGTGGTGTTTCGGGCCCAAACGACCGCGGGTCTCTTGGTCCGGTTCGCGTTGTTCACGGGTGCCGTCGAACGAGGCTTCTCCGCCGACTTTCACAGCACCGGTAGTCATGCCGCCAGCATCAGAGATCCCCGTCTTATCAATCTCCTGGACCACGGCTCGCTCAAAGAGCACGGGTACTACGCGGTCTTCGAGGCCCCTCGGGGCCACACCCTCGAAGATGAACTGGCGAAGGGTCCATTGCCGTTGGCTCGGGTCACGCAGATCATGCGCGAGCTGTCGTTCGCGGTCCGGTCGCTGCACACCCACAACATCACCTTGGGCCTGCTCACGCCCAAAGATGTGATTCTCACCCAAGACACCGCCGGCACCCTCCGTGTGCTCATCCCCACCGTGAACTGGCTGCTGGGGCCCATCGCGGGTCGTGCCTCCACTGCCTATGCGGCACCCGAGGTCCGTCGTGACAAACCCTCGGCAGCGTCCGATCAATACACGCTCGGACGGATGATGCTGGAAGCCTTCGCTGGACTCGGGCGCAAGACCGCAGTCGGCGAAGCCCTTCCCAAGGTGCCCAAGCACATCGAGCCGATCATTCGCAATATGCTCGAACCCAACGTTCAAGATCGACTTCCAGATCTGAGCGCGGTCATCCTGCTGCTCGAGCCACGGGCAAAAAAACCCTCCGAAGCCAAGACCCTCATCCTCGCCGACGGGGCCATGCCGACCCCCTCTAGCATCACGCGATCCAGTCGTGAACCCACGGCACCGCCGGTTCCAGCTCGCCTAAAGGGCATGCCCTTTGACGTCACGCCTCCACAGGTTCCCGTGGTTCGATGGGGCAGCGAAGCGCTCGCGAGCCAGCGCAGAGTGGGGCCATTCCCCGAGTCTAAACTCCCCATCCGAATGGGCATACTCGCCCTGGGTGTCGCGGCGCTGGCGTTGGCCACGGCCATCGTCACCATCCTCGCGCCCAACGACGCCGATGTGCCCACAAGAGTCGTCGAGATCGCCCGCGTCACCGCCGAGCCAACGCACAGCCCTACCCCCGTGCCGCCCACCAAGCCCGAGCCCGAGGTTGTCGCCCCTCCCATCCCGAGTCCCGCGCCGATCGTCGCCCCTTCACCAGATCCCGTGGCGGTGGCTGAGGCCACGGTCATTCCAGCAGCCCCCGCCGCAGAGGTGGCGCCGATAATCGAGCCCGAGCCCGAGCCCGAGCTCGAGCCCGAGCCCGAGCCCGAGCCCGAGCCCGAGCCCGAAGTCGCTGCGTTCTCAGTCGACAGCTTTGTGGGCGTTTGGCACGGACAGAGCCGTTCCGTCCCCATGGTCCTCGACCTGAAGCTCTCGACAGACGGCATCGCGACCGGTGACATCCGCCTCACCCAAGGCACCAAGGTCACCGCCGACAACTTCAAAGGAACCTGGAGCCGAGACGGAATGGGCGTCGAGATCGACGTCACCCTCACCGGCGACCATCCGTTGCAATACATCGGCGTGCTGTCCGGCGACCTAGCCACGGGTCGGGTCATCGACAAAGGACGCACAAAAGGCGACTGGAGCGCGCGCCAATAACTACGACGCGGGTGCCGTGAGCAGGTTCCATTTGGACATAGATGTCAGCGCGCCTTCGCGCGTGTCGAACACCGCGATAAAGCCATTCTTGTGGCAGAACCGAGCACCCGGAACGCCAATAACCTCGGACAACTCTTCGTTGAGCAGGCCGCACCACGCTTCGGGCAGCGACCGCTTCTGACCGAAATCACCGAGCTTGGGTGGGATGGCGATAATGCGCCAGCTGTCGTCGGTACCGGGAAAGAGCGCGAACTGGGTGATGTGCTCCGCGCCGCCATTGGCGTAGTACGGCTCTTTCCAGCGCAGGTACTGCTCGAAGACCATCAGGTTGCTGCCCGCGGCTTCGGCACGCTGCATCTCAGCCAAGACGCCCACCTTGGCGCGATCGACTTTTTCTTGTTCGGCCACTACGCCGTTCAGCCAAGCCGCCGCCAAGGCACCGGCGCCAACAAAGGCCACGTCGAACTCTTCGGCGGTGTCAGCGGGTTGATTGAGGGCGGCCACGATGCGCGGAAAGCAGAGGACGTCGGGCTTGGGGGCCACGCGACCGGTGTCGACGTCATCGAGGTAGGTCATGGCACCTTCGCGGAGTCGGTGGGCCAATGCACCCGACACCTTGCCCTCGAATTCGAGCCAATCGAGGACCATTCCCGCAGACGAGCGGTCCCCTGCGTAGGTGCCCTGGTGATGGTCGAAGCGAAGCGTCTTTCGGTCGAATATGCCACCCACATCCACCACAATGTCTGCCGCGTCGATCTTGTCTGCGTCGCGAGTACGAATGAGCTTGGCGTTGGCGTCATAGAAGGTCCGAATCAAAGCCCAGGCCATCACATCATCGGCGTGAAATGGCCCTGAGTGCGTTGCGACAAGCATCTCTCTCTCCAGCTCGTAGAATCGGTCCCGCACCTTAGCCCAGCACATCCGCGTTGTCATCGGTCAGACATATGCAAGATGGACGATTCGGTGCCGCTCTTCCGACGTCGCGTGGTTAGTGGGGTTACCAACCCTGGAGAAAAAATGCAGATCGGCACAGTGCTCGCTCTCTCGATGCTGGCAACCACGGCGCAAGCCCAGGTCGAAGTTGAAGAATACGAACTAGACAACGGCATGAGCTTTTTGTTGGTGCCCCGTACGGAGCAGCCCAACAACATCGCCGCCGGTTGGCTCGCCCATGTGGGAAGCGTCAACGAGCGCCCGGGAATCACTGGAATCAGCCACTTCTTCGAGCACATGATGTTCAAGGGCACACCGACTATCGGCACCAATGATGCCGAGAAGGACGCCTGGTTCCGCGCCGAGCAAGAGCGTGTACGCATGCAGCTCCGCGATCTGCAGACGAGTCTAAACTACGAGCGCTACCGCAACGGCGAGATCGACAATCCCTGGGATGCCGCCCACGACACGCCCGAAATGGCCGCACTTCGCACAGCGCTGAACACCCTCATCGAGGACCACCGCGAGGTCATCGTCAAAGACGAGTTCGACAGTGTGTACACCAGCCTGGGTGCCTCGGGAATGAACGCCTTCACCAGCGAAGACGTCACCTTTTACTTCATCACCGTTCCGTCCAACAAGATCGAGGGCTGGGCGTGGATGGAGTCAGACCGACTCACCAACTCGGTGTTCCGCGAGTTCTACAGCGAGCGCGACGTCGTCCACGAAGAGCGCCGTATGCGCACCGAGTCCACGCCCACCGGTATCTACGACGAGCAGTTCGAGGCCTTGTTCTGGACCAGCTCGCCCTACAGCCACCCCGTCATCGGCTGGCCCAGCGACCTGAACAGCTACACCATGGGCCAAGCGCGCGAGTACTTCGACACCTACTACGCGCCCAACAACCTCACCGGCGTCATCGTGGGCGACTTTAAGATCGAAGAGATCAAACCGGTCATCGACAAGTACTTCAGCCACCTCGAGGTCGGACCGCCCGCACCTCCGGTCATCACCACCGAAGTGCCGCAGCTCGCCGAGAAACGCATGACCGCCGAGTGCGACTGCCCCAACCAAGTCACCTTGAGGTACCACGCGGTGCCCTACGGACATCCCGACTACTTCCGCCTCGAGGTCATGGCCAGTGTCCTCAACGGACGCACCGGCCGCCTATACAAAGAGTTGGTCGAAGGCCAAGAGATCGCTACCTCCGCCAGCGCTCGTGTCGACGCCCGAAAGTACGCCGGCGCCTTCGAGATCACCCTCGAGGCCAAAGCCGACGTCGATCCCGCCCAGCTCGAAGCAGCCTGGGAGGCCATTCTCGCCGATTTCCAGGCCAACCCGGTCAACGAAAGAGAGCTGCAGAAGGTGAAAAACCAGAAAGCGGCCGACTCCTTCCGCCAGCTACAAGACAACTTCTGGCTGCTGGTCCAGGTGGGCTACTCCGAGCGCCTTGGCGGCTGGGAATGGTTGAACAAGGAACCCGCGATCATCGCCGATGTTCAGCCCTCCGAGCTTCAAGACGTGGCCAACAAGTACTTCGAGCCCCCAAACCGCGCCGTCGCGGTGTACACCCGCTCCGCCGACGCTGTACCCGACAGCGCTGAGTTCCTCGCGGTCACCGCCGATCTACCTCCGCAAGTGGTGGGCATGATTCGTGGTCAATTGAAGCAAATCAACGCCATCACCGACCCAGCCAAGGTGGAAGAGGCCATCGAGGGCATCCGTGCCCAGATGGGCCAAGTGCCTCCCGAGTTCAAGGCCGCCATCGGCTTCATGCTCGACCAGGCATCCGCCCGACTGGGCGAACTACAAGGGGGTAACTAATGAAAACCCGCATCCTCACCACGCTCATCGCCGTGGTCGCCCTCACCGGCTGCCCGAAGACCGCTACCGAAGCCATCCAGTCGGGTCCACCCGATAAGAACGCTGGCGTCACCGATCGCCCCGAAGACATCAAGTTCCCAGCGCTCAGCTACACACCGCCCGCAGCGGCCGACTTCCGCCACGAGCTAAAGAGCGGCGTGCCGGTGTATGTCGCCACCTCCACCGAGTTCCCGTTGGTCGAGATCTCCCTGACCTTCAAAGGCGGTCGATATCTAGCTCCCGACGACAAGTGGGGTATCGGCAGCGCCGCAAGCGAGCTCATTCGCCACGGCGGCGCGGGCTCCACCGGCGCCGACGATCTCGATGAGACGTTCGCCTACCTTGCCGCCGACGTCTCGGTCTTCGTGGGCAGCGAGCAATCGGGCGCCACCCTGAACTGCCTAAAGGACAACCTGCCCGAAGCCCTGGCCCTGTTCACCAGCATGGTCCGCGAGCCCGCCTTCGACCAAGATAAACTCGACCTGCAAATCAGCAACACGGTCGAGCGATTCAGCCAGCGCAACGATGACGCCAGCGACATCGCCAGCCGGGAGTGGGCCGCACTGGTCTACGGACGCGACCACTACCGGGGACGCAGCGCCACAGCCGAGCAAGTACAGTCCATCACCCAGGACGACTTGAAGGCCTTCCACGCACAGATCTTCCATCCGGGCAACCTGGTGGTCAGCGTCACCGGAGACGTCACCGCCGAAGAAATCCTGCCCATCCTCGAGAAGACTTTCTCGGGCTGGGAGAAGGCCGAGACCGTCGCCGAGCCACCCGCTCCCACCGTGGAAATCGAGGGCGGCGTTTACCACATCGCCAAGGATATCCCCCAGGGCAAGGTTCGTATCGGACTCCGTGGGCTCCAGCGCGGTGACGAACAATACTTCGCCGCAGAGGTGATGAACCACGTGCTCGGCGGCGGCGGCTTCACCAGCCGGTTGATGTCCCGCATCCGGTCCGACGAAGGCCTGGCCTACGGCGCCCGCAGCCGATTCAGCTACCCGGTCCACTACCCAGGCGTGTTCATCGCTACCTACGACTCCAAGAACCCGACCGTGGCCCGCGCGGCGCAGATCGTCTACGAAGAGTTCGAGCGCATGAAGCCCACCCCGCTCACCGATGAAGAGCTCGCCCTCGCCAAGACGGCTTACATCGAGACCTTCCCTCGTCGCTTCGAGTCCAAGGCCGCGCTGGTCTCTACCTTCGTCGACGACGAGATCACCGCCCGCGACGCCGACTACTGGCAGACCTACCGCGAGAAGATCGCCGCAGTCACCGCCGACGACGTCCTGGCCATCGCCAAGTCGCAGCTGTTGGCCGAGAACATGGCCTTCTTCATCGTGGGCGACTGGGACCCCATCAACAAGGGCGACCTCGAGGGCAAGGCCAACATGTCGGAGTTCGGCGAAGTCTCACACCTGCCCCTGCGCGACCCGCTCACCCAAGAGCCGATCTAGTGTCGAAGGTCGTTCTTCGAGATGGATATCCCTTCGTCCCTTATCAACCCGAGCCCCTCGACGATGACGTCGCGTTGGCTCGTGGGCAGGCGCTGTTTACCCATCTCGACGCGCGACGAAGCGTGCGCTTCTTCTCCGACAAGCCGGTACCCAAGGCGATGATCGAGGCGGCCATCCAAACCGCCTCCACCGCACCTTCGGGTGCCCACCAACAGCCGTGGACCTTCGTGGCCATCTCCGATCCGGTGCTCAAGCGTCGGATACGCGAGGCCGCAGAAGAAGAGGAGCGCAAGAGCTACGACGGCCGTATGTCCGAAGAGTGGCGAGAGGCTCTGGCGCCTCTGGGGACCGACGCCAACAAGTCGTACCTAGAGACCGTCCCCTGGATTGTGGTGGTGTTTGCACAGACCACCGGTACTTTTCCCAATGGGCGCAAACGGAAGCACTATTACGTGAAAGAATCCGTTGGTTTGGCCTGTGGGCTATTTATCGCCTCATTGCACCGCATGGGATTGAGCACCCTCACCCACACCCCCAGCCCCATGGGTTTTCTTTCAGCGCTGTTGAATCGCCCCGCCAACGAGAAACCGTACATCCTTTTCCCGGTCGGACATGCCTCTGAAGACGCCGTGGTGCCCAGTATAGAGCGTCGCAGCCTTCAGAGCGTGTCGGTTTGGTTCGAGGCGAGCGCTGTTGACTCGACAGAATGATACCCATGGGCGGCCCGTGGCGCTCTTCTGATCAATACTTGATTAGCTGCACGATAGGACCCTGACAAACCCTGGTGCGCAAGATCAAGGAGGCGTGTCAGGCCGACCTCAACAGGTCCGAAACACACCCACGAAGAGCGGCGGACCGCTCGCCTCTGGGTCTGGACGCAAGGCGCGATAAGACGACAGCCTCAAGCCGGCCTCACCCGCGAGCTCTGACAGCTCTTTGCGACCAAAGCCCAGGTGGACGTGCCCCATCGTGTGTCGCCAATCGAGACGGTCGTGGGCCACCATGTCTAGGAGAACCATCCGACCACCGGGGCGTAAGGAACGGGCGATCTCGGAAAACACCGACCGCAGATCCGGTACGTGGTGGAGCACCAGCATCAACAGCACCACGTCGACCTCCCCATCTTTTAGCGGCAACGCGTCGAGCTCGCCGGGTCGCAGAACGACGTTGCCCAGCTCCCGGGTGCGGGCCTGGGCCACCTTGAGCATCGCCGGCTCCCGGTCGACGCCGATGACCCGGCCGACCACGGGCGCCAAGTGGCGGATGGCTTCGCCGGTACCGCAACCCAGGTCGGCGACCACGCGCTCGGGCGCCACCGCGGCGAGCAGGGTGGGAATCCAAAAATCGCGTCCAAAGATCTCGGTACGCAGGCTGTCCCACTCGGCGTGGACCCGGCCGAAGAACGTCTTGCTGTCGGTCGCTCGTGCGGTGAGGATCGCCTCTAGGCGAGTTCCATCCTCGCTGGCGAGCAGACTGGTGCTGTGATCGTCGGCCACAACCTTCCAGAGCTCGCCTGCGGCCGCGTCCGGAGCTTGGTTGGCCCGGTACAACCCAGCCGTCCCCTCGGACCGTCGTAGAACCCAGCCGCTAACCTGTAGAACCTTGAGATGACGGGAGACCGTGCTCTGAGGTAACTGGACTATCTTTGTGAGCTCGCCCACACCCAGTTCCTCTCCCGCTAACAACGAAAGTAGCCGAATTCGAACAGCGTCTGACAGGATGGAGAGATGTTCAGTGATTGCGGCCATGCCGGTGGATAACCAACAATCCTGCTGGCCTCCATCCGTTTATCCGGATAGACGGATTAAGTCTTCCATCGACCCTTCCGAGAGGCTGTCATGACCAAGCAATACACCACCGATTCCAAGCCCTTCCTCGACACCGGCCTGGCCCTGGTTTCCAACCTGCCGTACCGAGTCACCGACATGACCGAGGCCACCAACGCCTTCGGCCGCAAGGAAATCGACCTCGCGCTCCACGAGATGCCGGGCCTCAGCTCTCTTCGCGTAGAGTTCGGCGCAGCCCAACCCCTCGCCGGCGCGAAGATCATGGGCTCCTTGCACATGACCATTCAGACCGCCGTCCTCATCGAGACGCTCACCTACCTCGGCGCCGAAGTTCGCTGGGTTAGCTGCAACATCTTCTCCACCCAAGACCACGCCGCCACCGCGGTCGCCGTCGGCCCCAACGGCACCGTTGACGCCCCTGCCGGTGTCCCCGTCTTCGCATGGAAGGGTGAGACCTTGGCCGAGTACTGGTGGTGCACCCTTCTAGCCGTCCTCTGGCCGGAAATGAACCTCATCCTCGACGACGGCGGCGACGCCACCATGCTCCTGCACCTGGGCGCAGAGCTCGAAGAAGCCGGTGAGACAGCCGACCCCGCAGACGCCGACTCCGACGAGCACCGCGTCGTGCTCCAGCTCCTCAAGATGGTCCGTGAGCAAATGGGCGACAACGTGTTCCGCCCCCTCGTGGCCCAGGTACGTGGCGTCTCCGAAGAGACCACCACGGGTGTTCACCGTCTGGTCGAGCGTCTGGCCGCCGGAACGCTTCGCTTCCCCGCCATCAACGTCAACGACAGCGTCACCAAGTCCAAGTTCGACAACATGTACGGCTGCCGTCACAGCCTCGTCGACGCCATCATGCGCGCCACCGACGTGATGCTCTCCGGCAAGCGTGCCTTGGTCCTTGGCTTCGGCGATGTTGGCAAGGGCTCCGTGCAGTCCCTGCGCGCCCAGCAGGCCAAGGTCTCCATTACCGAAATCGATCCCATCTGCGCGCTCCAAGCCTGTATGCAGGGCATCGACGTGGTCCGTATGGACGACGTGGTGAGCAAGTTCGATGTGTTCGTCACCGCGACCGGTAACTTCAACATCATCACCGCTGCCCACATGAAGCGGATGAAGCACAACGCCATCGTCTGCAACATCGGCCACTTCGACAACGAGATCGACATGGCCGGTCTCGAGGCCATGGTCGAAGCCGGCGAGCTCGAGAAAATCGAGATCAAGCCGCAAGTGCACGAGTGGCGCTTCAAGAACACCACTCAAGGTCCCAACGGTGGCGGTCACAGCATCATCATCCTCGCGGAAGGCCGCTTGGTGAACTTGGGCTGCGCCACCGGCCACCCCAGCTTCGTGATGAGCGCCAGCTTCACCAACCAGACGCTCGCTCAGATGGAGCTGCACGCCAACGCCGAGTCCTACGGCATCAGCGTCACCACCCTCTCCAAGAAGCTCGACGAGAAGGTTGCCCGCTTGCACCTCGACAAGTTCGACGTAGACCTCACCGTGCTCTCCGGCGAGCAAGCCAGCTACATTGGTGTAGACCAAATGGGCCCGTTCAAGCCTGAAGCCTACCGCTACTAGTTCTTCGATGCCGCCCAATCGGTCGGCATCAAGACACAAAACGCCCTGCCCAGGATGACTGAGCAGGGCGTTCTTGTTTGGTGGGTCTCGAATCGACGAGAAGACGCGTCTACTTTTCTGCCGCCATGGGATTGCCTGGAAGTTGGAAGGGTTCGGCAGTCATGCCCTCCTCTGCCAAGAACAACATCTGGATGGTGACCAACATGCCGGAGTATCCGCCCTGAGTGTTGGTTTGAATCGTGTTGCGGACCAAGAGCCCAGAGTTCATGTCGATAATGGCATCGCCACCGACCTGCGTCTTCAGATCGCGGGTGCTGCTGTTGATGCTGGGGGACTCCGACACCAAACCTTGGGTGGAAATGAACGCCAAACCATTCTCTTGATGGGCCACTTTGGACTCCAGACTAGGCTTGGTCGCGCCCACCTGAAACTCCAGTACCTGCGAGGACACCTCGTACCTGCGGGCCGCCCATGGGGTGGCCGTCGGCTTCCACGCCCGTTCGAGGGAAGAGGATGGCGTGCGTTCTACCTCGAGCAGGCCAATCACCTTTCGGGCCAGCGCTTCCTCGAATTGCAGCCCAACCCGACGAACCGCGTTGGCCTGCAGTTTGCGCATGCGCTTGAATCGCGGCCGCCCCGATTCTTCGGCGCTGGTCCAGAATTCCACATCGTTGCCCTCGAACTCGTATTTCTTCATGCGACCCTGCTCAGTCCATTCGATGGTGAGCGTGCCAGGCGTCACCACCTTGAGGCTGTCGATGTCCGCAGCATCTTTCGTGTGGTAGCCGTGGTAGACCTCGCCACCCTTGAACGTACAGGTCTCGACGAACTTCTCGCGCTTGCAGTCCACGATACCCGACCAAAATTCCAAGTCGAGCCAGTTCTCGTCGGAGGAGGCCGGCATGGTGGGGTCGGTCTGTCCGTACCACTCGAACTTGTACGAGCGCTCCTCCAAGTCGGTGGGGAACTCCAATCCAGCGGCGCCGGCCTGACTCGCCAGCATCAACGCGATCGTGGTGAACATGTCATCTCCTGTGAGGACCGCATACTAACACCTCAGAAATGAAACCCATTTCCTCGAATTTACATTAGTATAACTCTTGACATCCCAAAACTATTGGGCAATGCTATTCGAAAGAGGAGTGCTCATGAGAATCACGGACCCAGGCGTCGACACTCAAATCGCCCAGTTCGCCCTGGACGAAGAAGGTTTAGTGACAGAC
>JAACDH010000283.1 GCA_009936995.1 Rhodobacterales bacterium | reverse complement strand
TCGAACGGTTCCAGGGGCGCCACTTGCGCCGGTTCTGCGACCGCGGCGATGATCTGGAGATTGTCGATTAGGGTCTCGCTGTTGGGGCCGGGCTCACACGCGGTGAGCGCCACGAGTAACAGAATTGAACCACGCATTACCACGCTCCCTTGAGCCCGAAGGCCGGGACCGCAGGGAGGGACGTGAGCGGCTCTTCCGCGCTGTAATCGAAGTTCCACGACATCACCTCTACGTTCGCCCGGTTGGTGGCGTTTTGCAGGTCTAAGTAGAAGGTGAGCGTCCACTTATCGTAGACCCAATCCTTGTCCATGCGAAGGTCAAGTGAGTAGAACGGCGCCAAGCGTTCACTATCGCGTTCGCCGTATACCGGAACAAAGGAACGGCGTTGCAAGTCAAAGACTCGATTGACCACAGGGGTGTAGATGTTGCCCGAGCCATAGCGGAGACGTGCCCCGAGACGCCAGCGTTTGGGCAGCTCGTGGGAGCCAAGCGCCGTGAGGATGATGGGCTGATCGTACTCGAACAGGACCTCATCCTCGCCCACGCGGTTGGTGCGATAAGACTTTCCGAAGGTTCCCGAGATCCATCCGATTGTGCGATCCGAAGTGACCCGAGCCAGAACCTCCACACCGTAGATACGGCCTGTCCCCTCGTTGGCGTAGGCACCCGAGTCTAGCGGGCCCGTTGGCGGTGGACCGGTGAAGAAACGAAAGGCGTCCTCGCGCCCCACAACCAGGTTGCGTAGCTGGTTGGTGTAGCCCGTGACTTCGGTATCGAAGATCGAGGTCCAACGCTGCTCCCATCCGGCGGAGAGCTGATACGAAGACTCCGGTGTGAGCGACGGCCGTTCCACGGCCTCGCGAACCAGCGGGAACTGTGAGTAGCGACCGTAGCTGGCCTTCACCACGGTAGCGCCATCACCGATGCGGACGCTCCCGCGTGGGTCGATGGCATTGGTGTTGTAATCCGACCCATAGATGGCGTAGTCGCCGCGCAGTCCTCCGGTCCACCGGACAGGCCCAGTTCGGAGGGTGCCCTCGGCATAGACGGCGGGCATAAACAAGGGAAGCTTGGCCTCCTCTCGGACTCCAAATCCAGGAACATCGTACACATTATACCACTGGCCGCCCATAACATCGACGCCGAACCGGCCACCCAATCGGTTGTCGCCCACCGGTTTGGCCACCTCATTTCGAAATCCAACCCGCAAGGGGCGCTCAAAGGCCTCGCCATTGGGCGCCAGCTCAAAGGACTGGTTCTCGGGGCCGCCGGTGATCGACATCTCGTTCGACCAACCACGCCCTAGGGTCTCGCGCGACTGCAACCTGAGCTTGTGGAACCAGGTCGTGAGTCCGATCTGAACCTGGTCTGCCTCGTCGGCGTCTTGGCCCACAACCCGAAAGCGATCATCGCTGCTCAGCCAGAGCACATCGAAGGTGCCACCGGAAGGCGTCTGGGTGAGCCATTGGAGTTGGGCGTCGTAGTAACGAGGCGCACGCACGCTGGCCTGCCCCGCGCCATTGAGCACGGGATTAAGCACTGCGTCGATGTAGGAACGTCGAACAGAACCCGCGAACGACGAACGATCATTCAGCCGCTGCTCAACAAAAGCCGTAGCCTGAAACAAGTCGACAGAAACGTAGCCATTGGAGCGCTTGGGGATGTCAACGCCTGTGCGAATATCGACCAGGCCACCCAGTGTACGGCCGTAGCGCACACCATAGTTGCCCGGCAGGTAGGCCACCGTTTCGATCAGAGAACCGTTCACAACCGTGGACAATCCAGCGAAGTGAAACACGTTGGGAATCGACGAGCCATCTAGGTAGTAGGCCGAGTCCTCGGGGGAGGTGCCGCGGATCAACAGTTGCCCGATGTTCAGCGGAGGCCGAGCCACACCGGGTAGATTCTGGACCACACGTACGATGTCCCCGTTGGTACCCGGCAGATATTGAATCTCCTCGGCCGTGAGCACCCGCTCGCTGACCTCAGCAGCGATCCGACGACCGATGACCTCGACCTCGAGATTCACGGTCTCTTCCTCCCAAGGCTTGGACAACACCAGAGAGAGGTCCAGGGTAGAGACCCGGCCTGCCGAAACCTTGAGTTCGGCCGATTCGGAGGTGTAGCCGGGGGCCGACGCGACGACCGTCCATTCTCCCGCCTCCAGATCGGTCGCGTTGAACGACCCCTTCCCGTCGCTGACCATCTCGATTTCGGTATCGCCTCGGCTAAAACGAAGGACCACACCATCGAGCGCCTCTCGTGTTCCCGCTGCCCGAACACGACCTTCTACAGAGATAACTGCAGCTTGCTCTGGTACGAACCGGTACAAATATTGGACAACGGCGCCCACCGCGACGCCCTCATCATCTTTAGCAGGGCTGAAGCGGAATCTGCGAACGGCAGCGACCGCAGCGGCGTCGAAGGCCGCTTGAAATGGACCATCGGCAGAAGTCACCACGTTGGCGACCACGACGGATCCCGACGAATCGATCTGTAACTCTAAAAGCACAGACGCAGAGGCTCCGGCCTCCAAGGCGGCCTTGGGAAACACCGCCGCGAAGGGTCTTTCTAGCGTGGGAAGTGAGCCAGCTTGGGCCGCACTCAGCAACAGATGCATCCACAGAATTAAGGCTAGCAGTTTCTTAGTCCACTCGTAATAGAGAACATGTTTTACCTACCCCGTGCCGTAGTTGGATCATGGCCACACGGGAGAAATTTTGGCCAACCTCATCGATTTTAGGCCTTCAGATTATGACCAAAGGAAGCGTGCGCTAGCGGAAAAAACAATTTTACACATTCTGCAGCCCGACGGACATCGCGCGTCCATGCGCGAACTCGCAAACGTCAGCGTACCTGCGTTACGGCACTATTTCGGAGACCGTGATGGCGTCATCGCCGCGGCGTTCGGCACACTGACGACCGCAGGCGCGCATCACCAACATCGCGCAGCGACCCATAATCTCGACCTGCCCATAGCCCAGTCCCTTCGATGGGTTTTGGACGAATTCACCACAGGTTGGATTCGCGGTGTAGGTCCGCTGGTCACCGCCGGGATCATCGTCGGCGCCAACAGCGGTACCCTGGGGCCCAAGTTCATCGACGTGATGCTAGAGCCCACCCTGCAGGCCTTCGAACGACGTCTGATTCACCATCAAGAAGCCGGGGAGATCGACGCCAAGGCCGACATGCGGGCGGCCTCGCTTGCCCTGGTGAGTCCTGTGATTCTCGGATTGATGCACCAGATTCAGCTGGGTGGGTCAACCTGACGAGTCCTCAACGTGGACAAATTTCTCGACGAACATGTCGCCTGCTTCGTGCGAGGCTGGGCAGCCTGAACCGCCAGGATGCGCATCACCCACCCGCTCTAGCTAGGTACCTTTCAGCCCCGAGAGAACGCCTTACCGGGCCTTGCCGCCATTCGCCCGCTTCGCAGGCTTCTTACCACCCTTTGTCGACGGCACGACCGGAGGCTCTTCCGCCACATGGAGCACCTCCTCTTGCAGCGACTCTAGCCGGGCGTACTCGGCCTGGTTCGCCCACAGACTGACCAAGTAGCCACCCACGATCAGCGCGCTCGCGAAGACCACGCCGGCGAAGAACACCATCACTGGATGAATCGCTGCAGGCGCTACAATCGTCTGAATATTCGGCGTTGACGCTTCCCCAGAGAGGCTCACACCCACGGTCGGAGCGACCACCACGGGGGCCTGGGCGTCCAGCACCTGGACCACCATCTGGACCACGGCGAGCACCGAGGGGCCGGTCATCAGTCGGGCAACGGGGACGTCGACGCCGCCATCGGCGATGCCGTTCTTGAGCTCTACGCAGAGCAGAGAATCGAGGCCCACCTCAAGCAGCGGCCGGTCGGGGTCGAGCTGCGTCTTGGCGTCGAGATCGAGGATGTTGAACACGAGCTCTTCGACGAACACGCCGATGATGGACTCGCGGTCGCCACCCTTAGAGAGGCGCTGTAAAAGCTCGGGTTGTGTGGACTCGGTCGCGACGGGCCCCTGCGATGAGTCCTTCGCCGCCTGGCTCGTGGGGAAGTCACGGAGGAACGGCGGGGCTACGCCTTTGTGGAAGACGGACACGAACTTGGGCCAGTCGACGTTCATCACCGCCATCTGACCCGACTCGCCCAGCATTCTGCCGAGGGTCTTCATTCCGCCAGCAAGGGACAGCGGGTAGATGCCTTCGGACGCCTGTCGTTCGAGGTGGCTCTTGCCCAACGAGGCCGCCATTCCCACGTCGGCCCACGCACCCCAGTTGATGGAGAGCGCAGGAAGCCCCTGCTGTTGACGCCAGCTGGCGAAGGCGTCGAGGTAGGCGTTGGCGGCGCTATAGTTAGCCTGCCCAGGCGCGCCCATCAACGAGGCGCCGCCGCTGAACAGGACGAAGAAGTCGAGGGAGCGACCGCGGGTGCCCTGATGGAGGTTCCATGCGCCAGCCACCTTGGGACCAAATGGAGTTTTGAACTGGGCTTCGTCCTGGTTGACAAGCATGCCATCGGCGAGCACACCGGCGGCGTGCATGATGCCCTGGAGCGGCACATCCAGGCCATCGACGTCGGTGAGAATTCGGGTCACATCATCGGCAATGGTCACATCACCGCGGCTGACCAGCACCCGGGGTCCGTCGGCATTCCAAGCATCGATTCGATGTTGGACGGCGTCCTTGGGAGCACTTCGGCTGGTGAGAATGACCTTGGGAGAACCCTTGTCGAGTAGCATCTGTGCGGCTTCTAGTCCCAGGGCACCCAGACCGCCGGTGATCAACACGGCGCCAGTGAGCGGGGGCGGCTGGTTGCTGAGGGCGGCCGTGTGCAAGCGGGCGACGAGCCGTTCGGCCCCACGGAGGCAGAGCTCGGGCTCGTCGTCGGTGGACAGAGCGGCGGCGACGATCTGAGCGGCGCCGGTGGCGGTCTCGGCGTCAATCTGAACTACCCGCAGCGACGGACACTCCAGTCGAACGACCCGGCCCAAACCCCAAATGGCCCCCTGATTGGGCGCGGACACACCTGCGCCGGTGTCGACGGCACCCTCGGTGAGCAGCACCAAGGAAGCGGTGGAGCGACTCATCTTCTGAGCCAGCTGCGCCACCTGCCAGGCGGTATCGACGGCATCCTCGCTGCCCAAAGCCCAGGTGCAAACAACGCCTTGAAGAGCTTCGGGGAGGGATTCGACTTCAGCGTGAACTTCGACAGTGGCACCCGAAGACGTCAGCGCAGCGGCGATGGCCTCGGTCCGATCGCCGGCCCCCAACACCCACCAAAGTCCCGTGGAAGACATGCTCGTGGACGCTAGCGGGCTCCAGGTTGGCGCAAATAACCAGCGGTCTCCGTCGGGCTTGCGACCGGGGAACTCATCGTCGGAACACCAGATGCGGCGATGCTGCCAGGGGTAGTTGGGCAGGGGCACTCGGCGGCGCTTCCAGGGCGCATCGAAGGCCGTGAAGTCGACGCTCACACCACGGGTCCAGGCAGCGCCGGCGCTGCTCATCAGCGTCTCCCGGTCGGTGGCCTTGCGCTTCAGAGAGGGCAGCCAGACGGCCTTGTCGCGTTCACTTAGGGTGCGTCGGCCCATGCCCAATAGCGTTGTGTGCGGTCCCATCTCGATGAACAGGTCGATGTTCATCTCGTCGAGCGTACGCAGGCAATCCGCGAAACGGACCCCTTGGCGGACCTGCCGAACCCAGTACATTGGATCCGTGAAGCCCAGACCCTCTTCGGTGCCGGTAAGGTTGGAGATTACCGGTGTGTGGGGCTCCGAATACGTCAGTGTGCGGGCCTTGGCCTCGAAGGCCTCGAGCATGGGCTCCATCAGCGAGCTGTGGAAAGCGTGGGACACCTTAAGCACCGTGTGCTCGATCCCCTGTTTCCCAAGCGCCGCGGCCACGGCGAGGATGGCGTCGGTCTTGCCAGAGAGCACGGTCTCGCCAGGGTTGTTCAGGGCCGCCACGCAGACGTCGTCGCCATACGGTCCCATCGCCTTGTCGACGATCTCACCCTCGGCGAACACCGCCACCATGCCGCCTTCGCGCGGCAACGCCGACATCAGCCGACCACGCTCAGCGACCAGAGAGAGCGCATCTTCGAGGCTGAAGACGCCCGCCACACAGCAGGCCACCAGCTCGCCGATGGAGTGCCCGACCACCACGTCGGGCACCACGCCCCAGCTCTTCCAGAGCACCGACAGCGCATACTCGAGGGCGAACAGGCACGGTTGGGTGTAGGCGGTGTCATGGATGAGGGCGCCGTCACCGTGCAACACATCGAGGAGCGGCTGCTCGAGCACCGGCGCCAAGAGGGCCGCACATTCGTCGATGGCCTGACGGTATACCGGGTGTGACTTGTACAAGTCGCGGCCCATTCCGGTGCTCTGACTGCCCTGTCCGCTGAACAGGAAGGCCACCCGGGGACGCCGAGCGCGCGCGTGATGATCGCTACACAACGGTGCATTGCCCGTCGCAGAGAAGGAGGTCAGGCGAAGCAGCGCCTGCCGAGAATCACTCGCAACCAACGACAATCGATGGGGCATGGGCAGTCGGTTCTGCTGGGCGCTGAAGGCGAGATCGGCGAGATCCGCGCCATCTTGCAGAGCACCCGCGTAGCGCGCGGCCAGTTCCCGCAGCGCCTTAGGGTCGCGGGCCGACAACGTGAGCAGGTGCTGGGGCCGGTCGTCTTGGGTGACCATGGCCTGAACAGCGGACTCAGGGGCCTCTTCGAGGACCAAGTGGGCATTGGTGCCCGACAGCCCGAAGCCGCTCACGCCCGCATATCGCCGCACGCCGTTCGGCGGGGTCCACGGTGTGGCCACGGTGTCGACCTGCAGGTGCGGCCCCTCGAAGTCCAGATCGGGATTTAGCTGATTGAAGTGCAAGATGGGCGGGATGGTCTTGTGCTGCATGGCCAACACCAGCTTCACCAGGCTGGCGGCACCGGCGGCGAGCTCGGCGTGGCCCATGTTCGACTTCACCGCACCCAGGTGCAGGGGCTGTTCGGCGGTCCGACCGTCGCAGTAGG
Organism: Rhodobacterales bacterium; assembly: GCA_009936995.1. Lineage (GTDB taxonomy): Bacteria > Myxococcota_A > UBA796 > UBA796 > JAACDH01. The sequence continues at coordinate 6,598 of JAACDH010000283.1, read as the reverse complement.
TGGTCTCGATAGCGTGCACTTCGATGGGGTCTCCGAGCACCGTGCCGGTGCCATGGGTCTCGATCAAGCTCACGTCGAGGGGGTTAACACCGCTGCGGTTCAGGGCGTCTTGAATCACCTCTTGTTGGGCGGCGCCGCTGGGGACCGTGAGGCCGCTGCTGGCGCCGTCGTGGCCCACCGCAGAGCCGCGAATCACCGCCAGAATGGGGTCGCCGTCGCGCTGGGCGTCGGACAAACGCCGCAGCGCGAGCACACCACAGCCCTCGGAGCGACCGTAGCCGTTGGCCGAGGCGTCGAACGTCTTGCAGCGACCGTCCGCCGCCAACGCCTTGAGTTGACTGACGTAGACAAAGTTCTCGGGAGAGAGCATCAGGTGCACGCCGCCCACCAGCGACATGTTGCATTCCCCTGCCCGCAGCGCCTGAACGCCCAAGTGGGTGGCCACCAGCGAGCTGCTGCAAGCGGTGTTCAGAGAGAGGTTGGGGCCGTGCAGTCCGAGCACATAGGCCACCCGCCCCGCGACGAAGGCCGAGAGGTTACCCGTACCGGAATAAGTGTTGTTGTAGAGGGCTTCTCCGGGCTTTTGAAAGCGCTGAAGGTAGCCCGAATCACCGACGCCGATGAACACCGCAGTGCGGCTATCTTTGAGGCTTGGCGTAGTATGACCCGCGTTCTCGAGTGCCTCCCAAGTGACCTCTAGGAGCATCCGCTGCTGGGGATCCATGCTGGCGGCTTCGCGGGGCGAGATGCCGAAGAACTCGGGGTCGAACTGGTCCACGTTGTCGACGAATCCACCCTGTCGAACGTACATCTTGCCCGGTACGCCAGGCGTGGGATCGTAGTACTCGGACAGGTCCCAGCGCTCGGCAGGCACGTCGCGCATGGGGTCCACGCCGTCGCGGAGCATTGCCCAGAAGGCCTCGGGGGAGTTTGCGCCGGGGAAGCGACAAGACATGCCTACGATGGCGATGGGCTCTTCATCGTAGCGAGCGATGGGGTCGATCGCCAAGGCGGCGTCTGCCTCTAAGGGGCCTACCTTCGCCAGGAGGTAGGTAGACAGGGCGTCTACGGTGGCGTAGTCGAACGCAACCGTGGCCGAAAGAGATACCCCAAAGCCCTCTTTAAGATGGGACGACAGCTCGACCGCCATGATCGAGTCCAGGCCAGCGTCGAAGAAACCCCGGTCTGGGTCGAGCTCTCCCGCGTCCATGCCCAGCACCTTGGCGACGGACTCGGTCACCAGACCAATCAGAACGTCCTTCCTGCGGTTCTCGGGAGCGGATTCGAGGGCCTCGCGCAAGGGCGACGACGACGACGCTTCCACGGACTCAAACAGCCCGCTTAACAGCGTGGGTACGCGGCTCTGAGCGGCGGCGAACCGATCCCAGTCCACGTCCAGCACCGCCACTTGGGCATCACCGGCGCTCAGCAAGCGACCTAGAATGGCAACACCTTGAGACGGAGACAACGGCGTGACTCCACCCGTGCTCCATGAGCGATTGGCCTCCACTGCCAGTCCGGCGGCGTCCCAAGGACCCCAGCACAGTGAGCCCCCCGCCAATCCCAGCGACCGGCGATGGTCGGCGAGGGCGTCGAGGAAGGCGTTGGCCGAACCGTAGTTCGCCTGACCCGCCGATCCGATCAGTGAGGCCGCCGACGAGAAGCTGACGAAGAAGTCGAGGGCGCGCTGGCCCAAGGCCTGGTGCAAATTCCAGCCGCCCTGAACCTTGCGCGCCCAAACGGTCTCGAACCGATCCCAGGTGAGCTGGGAGAGCGAGCCGTCGTCGAGGGAGCCGGCGGCGTGCACCAGTCCACGGAGCGGAGCGCCGTCCAGGCCGTCGATGGACGCGAGCATGGCGTCGACTTGAGTGCGATCCGAGACGTCGCCACGAACCACTACAGCGCGGGTGACGTCCGCGTTCCAGGTGTCGATCTGGGCCTGGGCTGACTCGGACGGAACCGAGCGGCCGCCGAGCACCACCCGAGCCGCGCCGTTGGCCAGCATCCAGTCGGCGATCTGCAGGCCGAGCGCGCCCATTCCGCCGGTGATCCAGACGGTCCCAGCCGGCGAGATACTGGCCGGACTTTGCTTATGGGCGAGTCGCGCCACATGGGCCGTGCCCTCGCGGACGGCCACAGCGTCGTCCACACAGCCCTGCTGGACGAGGTGAATTAGCGCCGGTAGGTCAGCCTCGCCGGGCGCCAGGTCTACCCGCATCACCCGGGTGTCGACCAACTCGATGGCGGCCACTTGTCCCAGGCCCCACAGAGGTGCATGAGCGAGGTTAATCGAGTCGTTTCGCCAGCCCTGGGCCCCTCGGGTGACCCAGATCAGCTCCGAGACGTAGTGCTTGGTGGCGGCCTGGATCAGGTGTAGCCCACCGCGACACGGATCGACGGCAGCGGCAGACGGCTCCGTCGTAATATCGGCGTCGAGGGCCCATAAGTAGACCACCCGGGCCGGCTTCACGGCCTGCATCACCTGCAAAAGGTGGTCGGCGTTGGCGGGGTCGACGACCCAGTTGTCGCCGTCTTGTGCCAGCCCCGCGCCCGAGCGAACCCGGACCGCATTGAGGGCCTCTGCAACGGCCTCTCCGACGCCCTGACCATCGCAGAGCACCACGGTGGGCCCCACAGCGGCGGACGGCTTGTGATCTCCAAGTGGAATCCAGTCCACGCCGTACACCCAGTCGCTTCCGACCAGGCGTTGGCTACCGACGTCTTCCGGTCGGGAAACCCAGTGCGTCTTGCGCTGAAAGACGGTGCCCGGTAGGTCGATTTTAGTGGCCTTCCGGTGGGCATGGAAGCCTCGCCAGTCAACGTTCACGCCGGCGACGTTCAGCTGACCCACCCGGAGGAGGAGCTGCGCCCAGGGATCGCCGGGGCCAGCGATTTCGAGCAGGTCGACGCAGTGGTCGAAGCCATCGGCTGGGTGCATCGCGTCGAAGACCGGCAGATTCACCGGAGTCTCGGCCAACCAAGTGGACAGCACCACGCTGGGGGCCGGTTCGTCGTTTAGGCGGCGCAGTCCCTCTTGGACGTCGAAGCCACCGGCGATGCAGCCTGCCACGTATCGACCGGATCCCACTGCCGAGACGGCGTCTGGGACGATTCCCCAGCTCTGGAGAAGCTGCGCGAGGGCCCATTGGATGGCAAAAGCGCCGACGTGTCCCGACAGAGCGGGCGCGCCTTCACCCGCAGGAATCACCGCGTCAATGGCCGCTTGGAAAACCGGATCGGCGCCGTAGAGGACCTGTGCCTGGGCGATGGCTCCATCCGCAACGTCACCGCAAGCGAACACCAGCCTAGGCGCCTCGGAGACGGCTTCTCCGGGTGTCGCACTGCGTAAACCTGCAGCCACCGCGACCGTATCCGAGCCGCAGACGGCGATGCGAACCGGCAGAGCGGCTCGGCCTACATGAACCGTGAACGCCGTATTTGCTAGATCTGCGCCAGACTCAAGTGCGGTCGCCAACGCATCGGCCAACGCGCGGGCGCCCGCATCGGTCTTGCCGGAGACCGTGATCAACTGCGCCATCTCTACGGCCTCGACCGTGGCAACCGCGGGGGCCTCTTCGATGAGGATATGTGCGTTGGTCCCGCTGATTCCGAAGCTAGAGATACCGCCGATTCGCGGGGTCTGGCTTCGTGGCCACGGGGTGAGCTGAGTGGGAATCTCTACCGGCCAACCACTCAACGGAAGCGCGGGATTCAGCTTTTCTAGGTGTAGATGACCGGGGATCTGCTCGTGCTGAAGCGACAACAGCACCTTCAGCAAACCAGCAATACCCGCGCCGGCTTCGAGGTGGCCGATGTTGGTCTTCACCGAGCCCATACGCAGGGGGCGATCTTGGGGACGATCTTGGCCCAAGACGGCCTTCAACGACCCAACTTCGATGGGATCGCCCAGGGGCGTTCCGGTGCCATGGCACTCGATCATCGACACGTCGTCGGGAGCGACCGCGCCGTCTTCGAGGGCTGCGCGAATCACCTCTTGCTGCGAGCGACCGTTGGGCACGGTGAGCCCGCTGCTGCGGCCGTCGTGGTTGACCGCGCTGCCGCGGACCAACCCCAACACCCGATCTCCGTCGGCCAGGGCGTCTGACAGGCGCTTGAGCACGATCATCCCGCAGCCTTCGCCGCGGACGTAGCCATTGGCCCGATGGTCGAACGCCTTGCAGTGACCGTCTGGAGACAAGGCGCGAAGCTGCGAGAGCTGGATGGTGGTCTCGGGTCCGACGATGGCGTTCACGCCGCCAGCGAGGGCCATATTGCAGTCCCCGGCCCGAAGCGCCTGACAGGCCATATGTACGGTCACAAGGGACGATGAACAGGCGGTATTCACCGACATGGCCGGGCCTTGCAGACCCAAAGCGTACGACACCCGGCCGGCGGCAAAGCTGCTCTCGTTGCCGGTGCCCGAGTAGGCGTCCGCCTCGCCACCGAGGGCAAGTGGGTCGAAACGGCGCCCGTATTCACTTCCGCCAATGCCGACATACACGCCGGTCAGCGAGTCGGTGAGCGAGTCTGGGGCGATGGCGGCGTGCTCGAGGGCTTGCCAGCTCACCTCCAGCAGCATCCGTTGCTGCGGGTCGAGGGAGGCAGCTTCGCGCGGTGAGATGCCGAAGAAGGCGGGCTCGAACGGGTCGATTTCGTCGAGAAATCCGCCAAAACGCGTGTACAGCTTACCGGGTGTGGCCAGCTCCGCGTCGAAGTAGGCGTCGACGTCAAAGCGGTCGGCGGGCACCTTAGAGGTTCCATCAACGCCGCGTTCGAGGAGACTCCAATAGGCCTCTAAATTGTTGGCACCGGCGGGGAATCGGCAGGCGGCACCGACAATGGCGATGGGTTCGTCGGCGTTGGCCACCCGGATGCGGGTGACCGTCTGCGCCTGAGCACCTAGATCGAGCTCTGAGAGCAAGAAGGTCGCGAGCTTGTCGAGGGTGGGATACTCGAAGGCGATGGTAGCCGAGATGCTACGTCCAAGGCGTTTTTCGAGGCGGGCTTGAAGCTCGGTGGCCATGAGGGAGTCGAGGCCAGCGTCGAAGAACCCCTCTTTGGGGTCCAGGCGACGATCTGCGGCGTACCCAAGCACGCCCACGACCACAGTCTGGAGGCGGTCGACCAGCGCCCGATGGCGGGCGCCCGGCGGCGTGGCCGAGAGATCGGCGATCCATCCACCGGCGGACTCGGTAACAGTCTGTGGCGCCAATCCGCGCAGCAAAGAGAGTGGACGCGGACGAGAATCGGCATATTTGGCCCAGTTGAAGGGCGTAACCAGGAGCTGGGCAGCCGAGGCCCCCAAGCTGTTCACCCACCAATCGAGCGCATGGTCGGCGTCGACGGCGACCACGCCTTCGCGCGTCCACAGTTTGCGCACGCTGTCATCGAGGGCGTCGACCATCTGGCTGGCGCCCACAGGCCCCCAGCCCACCGACATCGCGGGTTGCCCTTGGCTTCGACGGTAGCGAGCCAAGGCATCCAGACCAGCATTTGCGGCCGCATAGTTCGCCTGTCCACGCACGCCCAAGGTGCCAGAGGCCGAGCTGAACAGGGTAAAGAAGTCGAGATCTTGGGTGGCTTGGTGCAAGTGCCAAGCGGCGTCCAGCTTGGGGGCAAAGACCGCGCGAAGGGTGTCGGCCGTTTGGTCGGCGAGCGACGCATCTAGCGTCACTCCGGCAGCATGAACTACGCCCACAACAGGATTTTCTGCCGAATTTAGAGCATATTTCACACCGGCGAGAGACGACAAATCGGCGGCCACAGCACGGACCGAAACGCCGCGCTTCTGTAGCGAAGCCACCAAGTCTTTTGCCACCTGCGAAGACGCCCCAGAGCGGCCGACCAACACCAGCTCGGTGGCGCCTTCGTCGGCCAACCGGCTGGCCACCAACCGACCCAATGAGCCAAAGCCGCCGGTAATCAGGTAGGAAGCATCTGCCCGAATGGGCATCGACTTGCGCGCCCGACCTCGAGCGCTAGCCACCAATCGAGCCGCCTGACGCTTGCCATCCTCAAAACGCACCCAGTCTTCGTCGTCTGCGCGCACATGTGCGACCAGCAATCTGGCGTCGAGCACGTCAACGTCTACCAATCCGCCAAAGGCCGCGCTCGCTTCGATGGCGGCCACCCGTGCCAGACCCAAAATCGCTCCAGCGCGCGCCTGAACCTGGGTCGAAGGCGCTGATGTCCCCGATGTCACCCACCAAACCCGGCCGCCGCCCTTAGCCATCCGGCCCAGATCGGCCAGCAGCTCGACGTAAGTGGATTCTTGGTCGCCAGCGGCCATCGGCCGCAGATCGATGCCGAAGCCGGTCCCGCTGAAGGTCGTCACCACAGACGCCGTCTGACCTTGAGCCCCTAGCGCATCTACGATGGCTCGAGCCCCCTCACCCACCACCTGCCAGTCCCCATCGCGCTGGGCCTCACCGACCGGCGCTGACTCCCAGCGCGTCTCGTACACGGCACCGGCCAGGGGATCGAATCCACCGACCACCCGAGGAATGGGTGGAAGCCAGTACCTCTCACGCTGCCACGGATACGACGGTAGCGCCCCTTGAACCCGCTGCCCGTAGCGCGCCGACCAGTCCACGTCGGC
>JAACDH010000036.1 GCA_009936995.1 Rhodobacterales bacterium | reverse complement strand
CAGATTTGGGTACCATGCACCGATGAGTGACCCTCCAAACAAACCTGTTCGTCCGCGCGCCCCCCCCTTACGAGTGCCCGCCAATGTTCAATTTGGTGCTGCCAAGGCTTCTAGCCTCAAGGCCAGCCCCCAATTAGGCGAACGCTCTGGGGTCATTCCGCCCGCTGCCGCCGCTGCTCAGCAGCGGGCCACCGCTGCGATTCTGGTCCAGGCGGGGCGCCCCGCCCTAAAATCTGGTCGGACACCACAAATCCCAGAGGTCGAGACCCCCAAAAAACCGCGCGCCTCACCGCCACAGTTCATCCCGCGCCAGCCTCGCACCTGGGACGAGCTCGGCCTCGATCCCCAGTCCTGCATGCAGATGGTGCTGCGCATGATGATGGGCAAGTCTGGCGCCAGCGGAAAGCGTATGGCCAAAGACGCGGGACTCGCTTGGCCGCTAGTCCGCGACATCATGAACCACCTGAAAGACAAGAAGCTGGTTACCTATCGAAGTACCACGGCGCTTGGCGATTTTGTCAGCGAGCTCACCGACGCGGGCTACAAAAAGGCCATCGACTCGAGAGAGGTCACTCAGTATGAGGGCATCGCGCCGGTCGCCTGGGAGCACTACCTGAAGAGTGTGTCCGCCCAGGCGCTGACCCTGTTCAATCCTGGTGCCGCCGAGCTCAAGGAAGCGTTCTCCGATCTCGCCATCAGTGAAGACCTCCTCGAACGACTGGGTCCGGCGGTCACCAGCTGCAAGCCCCTGTTCTTGTTCGGTGAGCCCGGCAACGGCAAGACCAGCCTGGCCGAGCGGATGACGACCTGCTTCAGCGACACCATCTGGATCCCCCACACACTGTCCATCTCGGGCCACCTGGTGAAGCTCTTCGACCCCGCGATCCACGTAGTCATGCCGAACGACCCCCAGGTACTGGCAGATTCACGGGTCGATCCCCGCTGGATTCAGATCAAGCGGCCCACCGTCATCGCGGGCGGCGAACTAGAGCTGGGGCAGCTCGACGTACAGTACAACGACGACACACACGTGCACGAGGCCCCGCTACAGCTCAAAGCCAACTGCGGCACCCTCGTCATCGATGACTTTGGGCGCGGCAAGACCACACCGAAAGACCTTCTCAACCGGTGGATCTTCCCCCTTGAGAAGCAAATCGACTTCATGCGCCTGCCCGACGGTCGAAAGTTCGCCTGCCCCTTCGAGTGCCTGCTGGTGTTCAGCACCAACCTCGAGCCCAAAGACCTTGCTGACGAGGCCTTCTTGAGGCGAATTCCCTACAAAGTCCACGTGGGCGACCCCGACGAGTTCGAGTACACCGATCTCATGAAACTGCTCGCAAACAAGATGGGCGTCGACGTCAGCGAACGGTCCATCAAGTACCTCATCGACCGTCACTACAAAATGGCCAAACGCCCCATGCGCTTCTGCCACCCGCGCGACCTACTTCTGCAGGTGATCCACTTGTGCGAATACAGGGGCGTACCCAAGTCAGCGGGTCCACCCGAGTGGGACCGTGTGGTCAGCAACTATTTCGGTCTCGCCTAGGTCACCGCAGATGAACAACCAACAACTCCTCGATGAACTCCATTTCCTAGGCATTGATCCCGACAGCTACGCGGTGCTTGCCATGCTGCCCTTGATCCAAGTGGCCTGGGCCGATGGAGAGGTTCAACCTCCCGAACAAGAGTTGATTCTCCGGGTCGCTCGCTCTCAAGGCCTGCTCGAAGGCGCATCGGGTACCATTCTTCAGCGCTGGCTGTCCCGCCCGCCCAGCGCCGAGCAAATTCAACGAGGCCGCACACTCTTGGTCGCCCTAAGCCACCGACAGCAAGGACTCGGCTCCGCGCTCGACGCAGGTACGTTGCGCGACGTTCAGTCCTTGTGCGTTCAAGTAGCTCGCAGCGCCGGAGGGGTGTTCGACTTGCTGTTCACGGTCGACCCGTCCGAACAGGCCGCCATCGACGAGATCGGCCACGAAATGAATGACCAGACCAACGACTTCCTCGACGATCTACCCAGCCCAGACGGCGGTGATTGGGTCGACTTAGGGACCGGCGAAGACCCGTAACGAACAAGACGAGTAGCCCCGACTAATTCTTCTTCTTAAACACGCCCTTCTTGTTCTTCAGATCGGAGGAGGGACCTTGCTCAATGGGCGCGGGCTCGGGCTCGGGCTCGGGCTCGGGCTCGGGCTCGGGCTCGAGTGCAACCTCGACCTGGGGCTCTTCGGGCACAGCCTCTTCAACCGGAGCGGTCCGAGGCGCACGAGTTCGAACGGGGGCAGGTGCCGCTTCAACGACCCTCTCTTCGAGTACTTCTTCAACCTCGTCGGTGACTTCTTCGACGACCGGGGGCGCTTCGACAACGGACTCGACAACGGACTCGACAACGGCTTCCACGGCGACCGCTTCGACAGGCTCGGGCTCGGATGAGCCAGCAGAGAGCAGTCCAATACCAACAACCAACACCACAACCGCGCCGCCTGCAGCGGCTATGCCCCCCAGCGCCAACAGCCAAGGAATCGCCTTGCGGGCCTTACTCTTGTGCGGCGCGGCTGGACTCGTGACCGCAGCACTGGCAACCGGGACGGGGACCGGGGCCTCCTCGGTTGCTTCGCAGCGGATGCTTGCAGCGTCATTGGTTAACAGCTTCTTGGGCGCAGTCTTGCGCGGTCGAGCGCTAATCGGTGTGCCGCCAAGCCCAAGCGTGCGCGCGGTGACCCTCGCGCCAAACCGCTCGGCGAAGGGAAGCTCGCCGGTGACCTCGTCCATGACCGCTGCGTCGAGCTTCATCTGAGAATCGTCGTACAGACCGCCGAGGGTTTCTTCCATGACCTCTAGGTCTTCACCGGTGTCCCAGTCGATGTCACTTTGGCCATCATCAAAGTCGAAATTGGCGTCGCCAGCCTCAAACGCCTCCATGACGTCCGGCTGGGGCGACGTTTTCTTACCCGCGTTGAGCAGGCTTCGGCGTGGTGGTCGAGTTTTCACAGTGCAAGCACTGTGTCACGAACGAGCAGGCTGTGGGAGGGGCCTGACGGGTCCTTTACAGACGTATTGCAGCTAGGACAAGCTCGGCCCGAGGTGTGTCGATGTGCAAATAGCCTTGAACAGACAGCCAATCGACCGTAAGGACCAATGCATCACCGGGCAGACCGGTCGCACCCAAGATGTAGGCCGCAGCAACAACCAGGGTCACCATCGCACCAAACAAAAACGCCCGTTCGGCAAGTTGCAGATGGGGCGTTGACAGGCTTGTCGGTTGGGTGGCCATGACGCTTTCCTCCAGTGTCGTGTGTCCGTGAGACACGCGATGGTTCTGACGTAGAAAGCGAAAGGCCATTCAGTTCTGACCCAGACAAAGATCCCTACACAGCGCGCGAGGGGTGTCCGCAGAACAGGTCACCCTGCCGAAAGCACCTGCTGCCCCGTACAAAGCGTGAATGAATTGGAGGACAGATGTAAAGGATACCGGTCGCCCCCCACCGCGATGGCGGTGGTCCGCTGGCGCTAGTTTTGGATATCTTCGTGTCCCCGCAGACCGACGACTGCGACATTTCAACACCATGAGGTGGTCAAGGTACCGATGGTGCTTTCGAGGAGCACCAGACTGGCAGGGTGTTGCCCTGCATCGGCGTTCCCCAGGGAGGCGTGGCCCTAAATCTCCGCGTGCTGACCACGAGCTGGCGGATGGAACCAAAATTTGGGTCCTCGATACCCGACTCAATGATGCACTGTCGCCGAGCTTTCTCAACAAGAGCGTGAACAACTTCTGCCAAGCCGATGGCGCAGGGATGCTACTGGACCAAAACGTTGGAATCCAACATCAAATCTACAAAGTTGTTACCGACCTTGCACCCCTGATTGGGTCCGACATCGAGCTCGTTGTCACCGCCACCGACCGCAACGGACGAACCGCCTCGGGTT
>JAACDH010000282.1 GCA_009936995.1 Rhodobacterales bacterium | reverse complement strand
GGATGCGTCGCGCAGCCTTGATGGCTTGCATATCGGCGAACAGAGCCGGCTTCTGCTCGGCCCAGGTTTGGTAGTCCACGAGTTGGTCACGGGTAAGCTTTTTCATGACTCTTCCTCGGTCTTTTGGGTGGTGGTGAGGGCTGTTCCGAAGCCATCTTTACGGTAGGCGCGCGCCAGGAAGCTCATGGGATGCATGGGCAGGACTCCGGCGTGTTGCTTGAACTGCATGCCCGCCAGCGAGCAATCGGTGACCCAGATCTCGGCGTCGGCCTCTCTCATGTCGTCGAAGGCGCGCTGCCCCATTCGCACCGAAGCTTCAAAGCTCTCGACCTTCATGGCGTAGGTACCATCGTGCCCGCAGCACTCCATGGTGGCGGTGATGCTGTTGACGCCGGGTACCTTGCGGATGATGTCGCGTCCGCGGAAGCCCACAGCTTGGGCGCGCAGGTGGCAAGGCGTGTGGTAGCTGATCTTAGCGTCTGGTCCGGATTGATAGTCCGTGTTGTAGCGCTCTTCTTTGCGGATGGACCACAGGAACTCGCCTGGATCGACCACGGCTGCGGCGATCTTCTTGGCCCGCTCGCGGTCCTCTTCGGCGACCAGCTCGGGGTACTCGCGACGCATCAGCATGGCGCAGCTGGGCTGCAGAGCCATCACCTTGCCGCCGGCGTCTACGTAGGGCTCTAGGATGTCGAGGTTTTTCTTAGCCTTCTCGCGGAGTCCTTCGAGGTCTCCGTGCTCCCAAGCGGGCATACCGCAGCACTGAAGTCCCTTGGCGCAGGACACCTTCACGTCGTTGGCGGCCATCACGTCAAGGGTGTCGCGGCCCAGCTGGGGGTCGTTGTTCTGCACCCAACAGGTCTGGAAGAGCACCACTTCGTCGCCGGGCGTTGCGTTGATCTTGCCTGTGCTATCCGCCCAACGCTCGAAGGTGGTCGCGGCGAATTCCGGCAGGTCCTTGTCGCGATGAATGCCCAGGAATTTCTCCATGAACCAGCGATGAACGGTCGTCTTGTTGGCAACGTTGGCCAGTCCGAACGATGCGCGACCCAACTTGGCCAGCGTATCGGGTTCGCCCAGCATCTTGTCGCGGACGGACGCGCCGTCTTTCTTGTGCCGTTGGGCCTTGAAACGATGCACCAGCTTGGGGAAGTCGAGCAGGAACTCGTGGTTGTCGCGGGGCGTATACGGACACTGCACTTCGCACAGCTTGCACTGTAAGCACTCGTCCATCACCGTGGTGATCTCGGCTGGCGTCAGCTTGGTGACGTCGCCATCGTGGCGTTCGTCGATGGCCTTGAACAGGCTGGGGAAGCTGTCGCAGTATTTAAAGCACATCCGGCAGCCATGACAGACCTCGAACGTCCGCGTGATCTCCATTTGGAGCGCTTCCGCATCCCAATAGAGCGCCTCGAGGGGGTCGTATGACAGCCCTTCCGACGGTTTGTAAGAGATGTTCCTGGCACCACTCATCACAGCTCCCTGGAGACGCAGTTCAACACGAAGTCCAAACGCATCCGGCACAAAGTCCGCCGGATACCAAACCCATCTTCAAGCAACTCAAATGCATAAGAAGTGTGAGTTGTGCGGCATATTTGGTTGTGAGCACCGGCGTACAGAGCAATCGCACGAATGTACGTGCAGCTCTGAAACGCCAAGCTCACGGCCAAACAGGCCCACAAATCAAACGACTAGAAGTTGTCCTCTAGGAGCGCCTGGAAACGTCCAGCGTGGGACTTCTCGGCCTTGGCCAAGGTCTCGAACCAGTCGGCGATCTCGGCGAAGCCTTCTTCGCGCGCGGTTTTTGCCATGCCCGGGTACATGTCGGTGTACTCGTGGGTCTCGCCAGCGACGGCGGCGGCCAAGTTGAGGGCGCTGTCGCCGATGGGAAGACCGGTCGCGGGGTCGCCGACCTTCTTGATGTAGTCGAGGTGGCCGTGTGCGTGGCCGGTCTCGCCTTCAGCGGTCTCGCGGAAGTTGGAAGCGATCTCGGGGTAGCCTTCGATGTCGGCAACCTTCGCGAAGTAAAGGTAGCGACGGTTGGCTGGGGACTCGCCTGCGAAGGCGGCTTTTAGGTTCTCGTGGGTCTTGCTGCCATTCAGATCGGCCATGATGAGCTCCGGGAGTCGTCCCGGTGAGGGGACTTGGTTAAATCAGGAAGCTCCTTATC
>JAACDH010000281.1 GCA_009936995.1 Rhodobacterales bacterium | reverse complement strand
TGAGCCCGAGTACCGAAAGCTCCAGAACAACGAGTTCATGGAAGCTCTGCGCGACCGCACCATCAAGATCGATGTGCCCTACATCACCAAGTGGCACGAAGAAGCACGCATCTACGCCAAGGACTTCAACAATCGTCGCGTCCGTAAGCACATCGCGCCGCATACGTTGGAAATGGCCGCAATGTGGGCCGTCCTGACCCGGCTGGAGGACCCAAAAAAGCACAACCTCACCAGCGTCCAGAAGCTCAAGCTCTACGATGGCAAGTCGCTGCCAGGCTACACCGAAGACAACGTCAAGGAACTTCGAAAGGCTGCCCGACGGGAAGGCTTGGAGGGCATCAGCCCCCGCTATGTCCAAGACAAAATTTCCAACGCACTGGTGCGTGACCCCGACAGCGCATGCATCAATCCATTCATGGTCATCAACGAACTCGAAAGTGGTCTCGACAACCACTCTCTCATCAACGACGAGGACCTCAAGAAGCGGTACCGGGCCATCCTCGGCACGGTGAAAAAGGAATACGAAGACATCGTCAAGAACGAGGTCCAAAAGGCCATCGCAGCCGACGAAGCGGCCATCGGTCGCATGTGCAGCAACTACATTGACAACCTGCGCGCCTACTGCATGAAGGAGAAGGTGAAAAACAGCTTCACTGGCGCCTATGAAGAGCCGAGCGAGCGCCTGATGCGATCCATTGAAGAGAAGATCGACATCCCCGACACGCGTAAGGACGACTTCCGGCGTGAGCTCATGAACTACATCGGTGCGCTGGCCATCGACGGCCGGAAGTTCGACCATCGGTCCAATGAACGCCTCCACAAGGCGCTTGAGCTCAAGCTCTTCGAAGACCAGAAGGACAGCATCAAGCTCACCAGTCTCGTCAGTCAGGTCGTCGACAAGGACACCCAGGCCAAGATCGACATCGTAAAGCAGCGTCTCATCGACAACTACGGCTACGACGACCAGTCTGCGACCGATGTGCTCAACTACGTCGCCAGCATCTTCGCCCGCGGAGACGCGAAAGAGCGAAAGTAGCTTCCAGGTCACTGTCCTGCGACAGGAGCGCCGTCTGGGCGAGTCGGCGCCCTCCCACTGCCCCCAAACCACGTGGAGTCCCCCGTGATTCTCAACATCGAAAACGATCTAGACCGCTTCGAGGAGATTGTGAAAGGCCGCGTGCGCAAGGATCTAAAGCGGTACATGTCGTCGGGCGAGATGATCGGAAAGCAGGGCAGCCAGAAGGTCTCCATCCCCCTTCCGCAGATTGGAATTCCGCGTTTTCGGTATGGAAAGAACGCCACCGGCGGCGTGGGACAGGGCGGAGGCGAACAGGGCGACGCGGTGGACGGCAAGCCCGGCGAAGGCCAGGGCAAGGCGGGGGATCAGCCGGGTGACCACACCCTCGAGGTCGAAGTCACGTTGGCGGATCTCGCTGAGATCATGGGCGACGAGCTTGCCCTGCCGCGCATCGAGCCCCGCGGCGACAAGCAGATCAGCAGCAAGCGCGACAAGTACACCGGCATCGCCAACATTGGCCCCGAAGCCCTGCGTCACAACAAGCGCACCTTCCGCGAGGCCCTCAAGCGGCAGATTGCGAGTGGCTCCTATGTGCCGTCCAGGCCGGTCATTGTCCCCATCAAGGACGACAAGCGCTTCCGAACCTGGAAGACCAAGACCGAGCCCCAATCCGCCGCCGTCATCCTCTACATGATGGATGTGTCCGGCTCGATGGGCAACGAACAAAAGGAGATTGTGCGTCTTCAAGCCTTCTGGATCGATACCTGGCTGCGCCACAACTACAAGAATGTCGAGGCGCGGTTCATTATCCACGACGCCGCGGCCAAGGAGGTTCCCCGCGAGGTGTTCTTCCGCACCAAGGAATCAGGCGGCACCCTAATCAGCAGCGCTTACAAGCTCGCAGTCAAGATTCTCGAAGAGGACTACCCGTCGGCAGACTGGAACATCTGCCCCTTTCACTTCTCCGACGGCGACAACTGGAGCGGCAACGACACAACGGTGTGCATGACGCTGCTCGAAGACCACATCCTGCCTGTCAGCAACCAGTTTTCCTATGGCCAGGTCGACTCCGAATATGGGTCTGGCCAGTTCTACAAAGACCTCAATGAGCGCTTTGGAGACGACAACCGCCTCGTGACCTCCCGCGTCCCCCGTCGAGATGCCATCATGGACTCCATCAAGGAGTTCCTGGGTCAAGGCAACTGAAGAGGAAGGAGACCTCCATGGCAAACGAAGGCTACTTCTTCCGGTCGCGTCGCGGACTACCGCCTGAGCTCGCTGAGGCCCAGGTGCGCGTCGAGGAGATCGCCCGAGGCTACGGCCTGGAGTTCTGCGAAGTCATCTTCGAGATGTGCGACTACGACGAGATCAACATGATTGCGTCGTATGGCGGCTTCCCCACGCGCTACCCGCACTGGCGCTGGGGCATGGACTTCCTGCAGATGCGCAAAGGGTATGAGTACGGGCTCCAGAAGATCTACGAGATGGTCATCAACACGACGCCCTCGTATGCCTACCTGCTCGACAACAACACATTCATGGACCAGAAGCTGGTAATGGCCCACGTGATGGGCCACGTCGACTTCTTCACCAACTCAAGCTGGTTCAAGCACACCAACCGAAAGATGCTCGACCAGATGGCCAACCACGCCGCGCGTGTGCGCCGTCACATTGACGCTCAGGGCGTATCGACCGTGGAGCAGTTTATTGATGCGTGCCTGTGCATCGAGAATCTCATCGACCCTTACCTCGACCACATCCGCCGCACCCGCCCCCGCAGTGAG
>JAACDH010000280.1 GCA_009936995.1 Rhodobacterales bacterium | reverse complement strand
GGTGAGCAAGACGTCCGAGAATGCAGCGCGGATTGCGCCGCCATCGTCGTTGGCAGAGTTGCCGAGGAACTGGGTGTCTTCGGCGATCAGCAGCCCGCTGTCGATGTCGATGGCGCCGCCGTCGTCATCGGAGTGGTTTTGGTCGAACACGCAGTCGACGAGTGAGACGTCGGAGCTCTGGACGAGCATGCCTGCGCCGTCTGTGTTGCTGTTGATCCCGACAACCTGCACGTCGGTTGCCTGAAGGCTGGCGCTGTTGTGCACCCACATCCCGTGGTTGGCGTTGCCCTGGATGGTGAGCCCTTCGAGGATGACATCGCGGTTGTTGATGTCGATGACCTGGGGGGCGCCCGATTGAATGAAGACCGCGCTGGAGCCACCGATTCCCACGATGGTGAGGTCGTTGTTGATGGCGAGGGCCTCGATGTAAGTGCCCGCCTCAATTTCGATGGTGTCGCCATCGTTCGCGTTTGCGAGGGCCGCATTGATGGTGGGGTAGGAGCCTGTGGGCCCGACGGTGAGCGTCACGGCGAATGCGCTGCTTGGGACGAGCAGCGCGGCGATGAGGATGGGGCGTGCGGTCATGAGAGCCTTCCAGGAGATGCCGAATTTCACGCCCCGTTATACGCCTCACACTGATCGATTCGAGACAACACCCAGTCAAAACGACCGCTGGTGATCTTTGCGTCGCAATACCCACAGACCCCCGCTTGACCGATATTATCGTTAGGTGCTCCACAAGATGGACATTGATGGGCGTCGTGGATGGCGCCACCGGTGCCGGATGCGCGAAGGAACGTCCAGTATTCGGAGAAGTTCCGAGTGATTTTGTCGTTGCCTCCGACCACCGTTCCGGTGCGTTCGACCACGGAGTCTTTCATTTCTCCCCAGATCCGGACGGTGATGGACTCGTACCAGGCGTCCACTTGGACCTGGACGATGACCAGGCGATTCAGCTTCACGTCAGTAAGTTGGTTGCGTAGTCCGTTGGCGGTGTACTCCTCCATCCAGAAACGAAGCGACTGCCACATGGGGTCGGTGACCCAGGGGCGGGTGTTTTGCCAACGCCCGTCGGACCACGCTTGCTGAACGCCAAGGTAGATGTCTTTGACACGCTTTCCGAAGGCTACGGCTTCGAAATCGGGATGACGGGCTTGCAGAGCGCGCATGGCCGCGGGCAGGTGGGGGTCTTGGACGGTGGGATACAAGACCGAAGGCTCGTCACTACCGTTCCAGATGCTGACCTCTGGCGGATTGACCCGAGTTCGGCCGAGGACCGAGACCTCGGTGGCTTGCCACTGAAGTTGCCCTGCCGAGATGGGCGTGTCGCAGTTGGGGCAAGCCCCCATAACCGTGGTGTCGAGGGCTGCGCCGCAGCTTGGGCAGCCCATGCGGAGTGTCTCTTCTGGCGCTAAAGAGATGGCGTTAACCAAGCGTCGGAAGGTCCACGATTCGCGAACCAAGACCCGACGTTCGCCACCGGGCGTCCTCTCGAGGCGGGTGCTGGTGAGGTCGATGTGCAGACGGTGGTATCGGCCCCGCCGCTGGATGTCCTTGACCTGGATGCCGCCGACCACGACTTCGGAGATCTCTTGGATGCCCGGATGATTCAGCGCAAGCTGCTTCCGAGCGCGTTGATCGACGAAGGCAGTGAGCGGGTTCCATTCCCCCGTCGTGACTGCTTGAAGGGAACGGCGATGCAGCAACACTACGAAGTCGAGTAGAACGGGAACTGAAAAGCCGGTGTCGGCATCGCGAAGCAGCTGGTATCCACGAGTTCTTCGAGCGGTGGTTCGCGATTGTACAGACGCCGCGTTGGTGCGCATCACATGCTTCTTGGGGCCGAGGTAGTGCTCAAGGAAGTGGCGGACGCCCAAAAATCCCAGGAAAATAATCAATAGGGGAACGCCGACCTGGGGGTAGCGAATCACCAACTCGATGAGCAACAGGATGAGTTCAACGTCGCCGCCGCCACCGCCACCGCCGCCACCGCCGCCACTGAAACTCTGGCCGCCACCCACGCGGGCCTCTGCACTCGACGCCACGAGAACCAGCGTGACGAGGACCAACAGCCATGGTAAAATTCGCTTCATGCTGCGTATTCGTCTGGCGTTACGATCTTCCACAGCCGCCATTGATTAAGCTGCAGGGTCTGGCCCACCGGGTGTTGGAAGAACAAATACTGGGAGAGTGTCCGGGTCATTTCTCGGTTTCCGTCTAGCACGGTGCCCTTGTCATTGGTGATGCACCAGGGAAGCGTAGCGAACACGCGAACTGCGACCACTTCGTGCCATCCGTCTCCGCCGATGGAGGACCAGTCGACTTGGTCGATGTGTACGGGACCGCCTTGGCGGGTGAGGGTGTTGATGCGATCGATGTCGAGTTGAGCCTGTACGGACTGCAGCAGGTCAGCGCTGAGTAGGGACGTTAGCGCTTGGGAGTCACCGCTGGCCAAGGCGGTGTAGAAGGCCGTGCAGATGCGTCCGGCATGGGCCTCGAAAGCGCGCTGCTCAAACTCGGGGTGTCGGCCGGACAGCGAACGAAGATCGCGGTCTAAGGTCCGGTCCTTGAGGGTAAAGACAAGCGTAGAGTGGTGGTCTCCGCCGTCGTCCGGACGGCCGATGAGGTGGCTCTTTGGCGGGCCTGGGTTTCCGGTGACGTCCATGATCTGCCAGGACTGTTGGCCGTGGAGGATGCCCAGGTTGCAGTACTTGCAGAGGCCATCGGGACGAACAGGCTCGACCGGCGCGCCGCAGGCCGGACACTGCAGCGCGAGTACGTCGGCCGGACCCGCCGACCGCGCCGCACCGCTTCGACGCATATGCCACTGAATCCGAAACGAGCGAGCTTGACCGTCTTGGTATGCAATCGCTTGCATAGACACGTGCACATGGGTCCACGCGCTGGTTTCGTTGAGTCCGGTGATGAAGGGTGCGGCGGCTACCACCCGGTCGGCACCAGCGAATGCGCGGTCGAGCCCGCTCCAGGCGCTGGAGATTACGTAGGGTGCCAACGCTGCCCGCTGTTCGGGAGAGGACGCTGCGTGTAGTTTCACCAGCAGGCCACGTAGATATTGGTGCAGAAGAACTTCGGAAAAAGCAGGATC
>JAACDH010000279.1 GCA_009936995.1 Rhodobacterales bacterium | reverse complement strand
GAACCAGATATCGCACCGAGCGGTCTCGCCAAGAGGTCTCGACCACCGACAACTTGGCGGCGACGGCGGTGAACAAATAGGCGGGCATAGGCTCGGCTTGTTCGAAGCGCGCACGAGCGCGACCATCAGACTCCGACTGGGACACCTGCGCACCGTTCGACAACAGCGTGTAGCCGGCTGGCGCATCGAGCTCGATGGTCCATGGGTGCTTGACGCCGGGGTGGTCGTGACAGGGGAACACAAAGTGAGCGTCCTCGTCTTGACACTGGGTCCAACACATATGCTGACGCTCTGGCAGCCACTCGGTCGGGCCGGTGAAGTACAGTCCCCTAGAGGACTTCGCGGCCGACCAAGTGACTGCGACCGACGTCGGAGCCGTCTGGGCCCGGATGACGATTTTTCCGTCGCCATAGCTGTGGTCGAGGTCGTTCCCAGATTCGTCTTTCACGGTGCCGAGATCGACGTCGTCGAGGTTGAGTGAAAAGTGTCCTGGATAGGCTGGCATGGCGTGAAGTTTGAGGACCGCGCTACCCGAGAACGAACCAGCAACCGGCTCAAAGGACAGGGTAATGAAGGCATGTTCGATGCGAACATTGCGGCTGGGCGCGTAATGTGGCTTAACCCCTGGCTCTGCGAACGACATTCGTCCGCCGCTGCGGTAGGTGGCACCGAAGGTGACGTGACGGTCGGACAAGCACATGGAGACCTCGCGAAGGGGACGCCTCGTAACGCGTTCTGGCCCACCGCACGAACCCCTGCGGCTCTCGGTAAGAGCGTTCCGCAGGCGCCGCGCCCGATGCAGCGCTCTACCGAGGGTGTGACGGCCGCCCAATGGTTCGCCTATGATTGGCGTAGTACATCTGCTATTGCCATCTCAAGCTGCGTTCAGTCTACCTGGGTGTGCCCGCGAGGTCTCGGTCCGCGGGGCCTGCGCGAAGCTCGCTGGCTGAACTTGGTGCGCTCCACGTCTCGTCTTCGGGCAACCACCCACGAAAACCTTGAGGGGTGGCGTCCACGACGCTCCGAACCTTTGGGCGCCATATGGCGGCTCTCCGTGCAGCACCCTATCGCTCGAAAATCAAGCGCTAGCGCCCGGATTGCCATCGCCAGAATTGACAAGATGGGAATTCATTTCTCTCTCGGGGTACAGTGAGAACGTCGCTAAAGGGGCCCCTCGTGACCGTCAGAGAATGGGAATTAAGGCAATCTCGATTTGCCATCGTCAATATCAAAACGACAGGCCTAACCCCTGGTTACGACCGAATTTGCGAGATTGCGGTGGTGGTCGCGGAACCTGGCGATGCGCTCCGCCTCGCGCTCGACACCATCGTCGATCCCGAGCGCGCTTTGGCTGGCGCAGAGGTCCACGGCATCAAGAACGATCATGCACGGTCCTCACCGACCTTTGACGAAGTGGGTATCGACCTCCTCCGCGCGCTTCAGGGTCGGATCCTCGTGAGCCACAACCTCGGTTATCTGCGGCGGTTCCTTTGGGTGGAATTCAACCGTCTCGGCATCCCCATCGACATCCCCTGTGTCGACACCATGACCCTCACGTCCATGCTCACCCGGAAGACAAACCAGCCGTTGTTTGAGGCCTGCGAGGCCATGGGATTCGAGGCGCAGCTGTCGCCCTTCGCCGCCGCAGGCGCACTCGACACCGCCAAGCTTCTACGAGCGCTCACCGCCCGGCTGACAAGAATGGGCCTGACCAGTGTTGGTCAGCTGCGCGGCAAGCAACGTCACGCCTTCCAACAAACGTTGTCCTTCGAGCCTCTACCCAAGGGTCTGTGCTACGGCTTAGATGAGTCCATTATCCGCCGCTCGCGCCAAAATGGCAATGCGCCTCCCTCCAACGTGAATATGGCGCTTGCGCTCTACTGGGAAGCCCTCCTGGTCGCCCTAGACGACATGGTCATTACCGAGCAAGAAAGACGCCATTTACTGGCACTCCAGCGGGAGCTCGAGCTCACCGGGGACGCGGTATACATGCTGCATGCCCGAATGTTTGCCGGCAGCTTAGTGGCGATGATCGATAGAAACGCCTGCACCGAGGAAGACCGCGAGCACCTGTCGAGTCTGCGGCTATGCCTCTCCACGTTGGGCTGGAGCCCCGGAGACGAGCCCAGTCCGCCCACGTTAGACCAGGCCGCGGACACCCTAAACGCGGACCGGCCACCGACGCCTTAAAAAGGCGGGTCTTCCTTCATCAAGTCTGTCGCCGTCGCCACCCCCTCGGCGCCTCCGATCACCAGCGGCACCCGTTCGTGAAGCGACCTGGGGACACGATCGAGGATGGGGGAGACGCCGTCAGTGGCCGCGCCGCCGGCCTGCTCGATGATGTACGCAAGCGGGAAACCTTCGTAAAGCAGCCGCAGCTTCCCTTCGGGGTTCTTCGCGGTCGCCGGGTAAAGAAACACGCCGCCCTTCAGCAGATTACGGTGAAAATCCGCTACTAAGCTGCCGATATACCGTGCCTTCCAGCCCTCGGACTTGGCGTGGGTCAAGAAGGACCGCACGCCGGGGTGCCAGCTGGGGCTGTAGGCCTCGTTGCAGGAGTACATCCCTGCTTTGGGAATGCGGATGTTGGCGTGAGACAAGAAGAACTCACCTACGGAGGGATCGAGCGTGAAGCCGTGGACGCCAAACTCGGTGGCCAAGACCAGTACGGTTCCAGCGCCGTACACGACATAGCCGGCGGCGATCATGTCGCGACCGCTGCGAAGCACGTCGGACAGCTCGGCGCGAGTGCCCTCCTCGGTCTTCCGACGAAACACGCCGAAGATGGTTCCGATGGTTGCGTTTACATCGATGTTCGAGGAGCCGTCCAGCGGATCTACAGTGACGATGTACTTGCCGGAGTGAAACGGCTCGGGCGTGCGAACAGGCTCTTCGTTCTCTTCGGAGACCACCATGCCCGTGTGACCGCCGTGCTCCATAGCCCGCAGGAATGTGGTGTTGCTGTAGAGATCGAGCTTCTGCACGAACTCGCCCTGCACGTTCACGTCGCCGGTGCCGCCGAACATACCCGACAAGCCGGCTCGGTTCACCCGAGAGCTGATCATCTTTGCGGCCAGCGCGATGCTCTGCATCAGGTTGACAAATTGACCGGAGGCACCAATGGTGCGCATGGTCTCTAGCAAATAACGATCGAGGGTCGTGCCCTCTTCAAACTGCGACGTCTGCATGCGATCCCCTGGAACGGCGGCCACATAACCGACCGGGCCGCACGGGAGTACACTGCGCTCCATGTCCCCACCGCCTCGTCGAATCTCAGCCGCTCAGCAGCGCCTCTTGGTGCTCGTGCTGACCCTGTTGTTCATCGCGATCGCGTCGATCAGCTTTAACACTGTTGTGGACGACGCCTTCATCAGCGCTCGCTACGCCCAGATGCTCTCCGTGGGACACGGCGTCCGCTACAACGTCGAGGGCCCTCCGATAGAGGGCGTGACCAACCTGGCGTGGGTCTGGTGGTTGGCGATCGCCCACTGGACTGGCGTATCGGTTCACGCGTGGATGGTCAGCTCTGGCCTGCTCTTCGGGGTTCTCTGCGTGCCGCTCTCGTATCTTCTCGCTCGCCGCCTGAGTCCCGAACCCGACCGTGCCGCCCTGCTGTTGGCTCCGGCAATGCTTGCGCTCAGCCCACATTTCGCAGTGGCAAGCACCAACGGACTCGAGACCTCTGCCTTCGTCGCCGGTCTACTCGCGGTCTCCATCGGACTCCTGGACGCCAACACCCCAGGTTCCCGAGCTCGCGCGGGCTTCGCATTGTTTCTGCTCGGTGCGCTCCGACCCGAGGGACTTCTGCTAGCCCCATTGGCGATCGGATTCAACGCCCTCCGAGACGGTAGAAACGTCTGGCCCACAGCCCTCACTTGGACCGTCTGCATCCAGGTCTTGCTCACGTGGAGATGGCTCACCTTCACCGCTCTTTTGCCCAACACCGGCGCCGCAAAGCTGGCGAAAACATGGACTCAACAGTTGGAGCACAACGCCAATTATCTGAGCACCGACGGGCCCTGGTGGCTGCTCGTCCTACTGTTCGGACTGTGGACCTGCGCCGGTTCAACTCGACGTATACTCGCCCCCTGGTTGGTCACCGCTGCAGCGCTGCTCATCGTGGCCTCTCGGGTGGAGCTGTGGATGCCCGGCGCTCGCCTGGTGCTGCCCGCCTTCGCGCTCATCGCCGTCTGCCTCGCCGTGCACCTGAGCGTCACGCCTGACACGTGGTCCGTCTTCCCGATGATTTCCGTGCTGATCACCGCCATCGCCCTGGGTCCACAGGTTCGGCGATACGACGCCGTTCACAGCGTTCAGCCCAAGAACGGTACCGCTACAGCGATGGCCGCGCTCTCCCAACACCTCCTCCCCGGAGACACCCTGGTCGTCCGAGACGCCGGCGTACTAGCCTACTATGCGGGCCCACAGACCTACGTCTTCGAGACCCACAAG
>JAACDH010000278.1 GCA_009936995.1 Rhodobacterales bacterium | reverse complement strand
TTTGGTGGGCGAGAGGCCGCAAGGCCGGATGATCGCCCGGATATCGTCGACGGGGATGATCGACATGGCGGCGGCGTCCCCGGCGAGTTCGAACAGCGCCGGCGTGACGGTGTTCACGCGGACATCCGTGCATTGTGCAGAAAGCAAGACGGCGACCAGTAAGGTGTAGGCGTCGGTGTGGTCGAGCGGGATCGGCGGCTCGGGGTAGTTCTCGTTGAGGATCTGCTGTATTCGCTGAAGCTTCTCGGCACGTTTCACGGGGCCTCCTAGGTGCACGGTCTACCCCGCTGTGAGTCAGGTCGCGATACACAGCGTCCATGTGCTTCGACCTCCAAAAAGCCGAACGGGCCCTATCCGCCCTCGCCCCCTCCGTCCTGTCGCGTCCAGGTGGACCCGCGCAAGATTATTTGCGTAGCCCAGCGGCTGCGTTGATCGGAGAACATGCAGCGTCTCAAGGGATGTTTTTGTTTCATTTTGAGCATCGCGAAGCGCTCGAGCTGCCGGCGTCTTTCGTCGCGCCCGGATTTGAGGCGTCGTCCGCGCCACCCGAGTGGCGAGAGGGCGTTCTTCCCGAGGCAAAGTACCAGTCCTTCCGCCATGATCTGATCGTGGGCAGCTTTCATCCTGGACATCGCAGCAAGTGGACCACCCACGAGCTCTGTCACGCGCTGGTGGGATTCGGCTGGAAGCCGGGAGCATCGACGCTGTTCAACGCGACGGCGGGGCGATTGGCCGAGCTGTTACCCGTGGCCCTGTACTACTTTCTCGATGAAGTTCGCCTGCGCCGGTGCCCCGATCATCAGGGCGGCGGTGCGCTCTATCGCGAATTTTGTCCGGCCTGTGAGGCGCTGGCGAACGACGGCGCGCGACCCTTCGAGGCCCGAGACGAACGTGCGCTGCGGCACGCGAAAGACTACCTCGACGGCGAGCTTGCGGCTGTGGCCCAGACCCTGCGGACCGGTCGCCCGGTGGCCCATCGGTGGGGTTCGTTGGATCTTTGTACGGACGGTCTGGCGTATGCCGCCGCCCATGGCGCGCGCCTGAACAGCGACGCCTTTCATCGATTTGGTCAGCAGTTTCTGATCGATGGCGGCGGCTACTTCTCGGAGCTGGCGGCGCTCGAAGACCGGGTGGTTCAGGTGACGCGGGCCATCACCGAGGGCGCGCCGTTGGCGTCCATCGTAGAGAATGCCGAGCAGGGGCGCTGGCGCTGGACCGTGCAAGACATCGCTTGGCGAATGCTCTGGGCCTGCGAGGATGTGTCCGATGACGCCGCGGCAGCGGGGCGGGCCATCGTCGACCAACTGGCGGATACAACCTGGGACGCCCATGCCGTTCGGTCGGCATACGAAGCCTGGGAAGACGCTGAAGACGCTGGATTACCCCTGGCCGAACAGATCTTTGCGGTGGGATATACGGTCCCAGGAGAGCTTGGAATTAGCTTGCATCAGATGCAGCAAGGGCTGCTCACTGCGGCGCCCTTGACCCTCGACCTATTCGAGGACGCAGGCCTGGATCCGGTGCCTGACTTTTGTGCGCAGGACGACCAAGTGCGGCGACCCCTAGGCGATCGCTTCGCCGACTGGCTCGGGCAAACCCATCCCGACGTGCTCGATCTAGCGAGGTACGAGGCCGCCCTTCGCCACGGCGCCACCGGAGGCTATGCGGCCGTTCTCGGAGCAGGGGAGGGCCCACTAGGGTGGGAGGTGGGCGTCCGGGTGTTGCACAGCACCGTCGACCCGGTCGCTTTGGCTCAGGCGGTGTCCGACGGCGCCGTCCAGGGATCGGTGGTGGACAGCGCGCTGGTGTTGCGGACACCCGATGGCGAAGCCATCCCCCAAGCCGCAACCGTGCTCGCGCTCCGGCGAGATTCCGGAGGAGATGTGGCGATCGTCGAAGTAGATCCGGCCATCGATGAAGACCTGCAAAGCGGACGTATGGTCGACGACCTGGACACCCTCGAAGCCCTCGAAGCGCTCGGCATGGTCGCGCCACGGGCCTGGACCCTTTAGATTCCCCTGACTTGGAGGCCCTATGTGGTTGATCCCGATGTTCGCCATGGCCATGGCCGCGGACAGCCCTGTCGATACCCACGCCGAGGTCCACGTGCTGGACAATGGTCTCACTGTCATTCTCGAAGAGAGTAAGCGCACCGACACGGTGGCGTTGCACCTCGCCTTCGGTGTGGGCGCGCGCGACGAGCGTCCCGGTGAGTACGGCTGCGCCCACCTGTTCGAGCACCTGATGTTCGAGGGGTCGGCCAACGTGCCCACCAACAAGTTCGACGAGTGGCTCACCCAAGGCGGCGGCGACAACAACGCCTGGACGTCCGAGGACAACACGGTCTATCACATGACCTTCCCGTCAGGTGCACTAGACCTGGCGTTGTTCCTAGAGTCCGACCGTTTGGCCTTCCTCGACAGCGGCCTCACCGACGAGAACGTGGCCAACCAGCAGCTTGTGGTACTCCAAGAGCGAAACCAGGGCTTCTCGGAACCTAATGGTCGTGACTGGGATGCAGTCAGTCGACTCACCTACGCCACTGACCACCCCTACCATCACCCGGTCATCGGCACCGTGGCTGACGTCGAGGGCTTTCAGACCGAGGCCGTCAACGGCTTCTGGCGCAAGCACTACCGCACCCAAAACGCGGTGCTCACTTTGGTGGGGAATTTCGACAAGGCCGAGGCCCTCGAGCGAGTGCAGCACTGGTTCTCCGACGTCCCAGATGCTGGCCCTCCCGAGGCGCGCGTCACCGAGAACACCCCTGCGGGCGAGCGAGTGAACGCCAACGGCGTGCTCGAAGACGACGTCGAAGAGCGCACCCTGTACGAGGTCTGGAACACCGTTGGCGCCCGCCACGACGACGCGCCGGCGCTCGATGTGCTGGGCAACGTGTTGTCTTACGGTCGCGGCACGCCCCTGGACGACGCGCTGTATTACGAGAAGAACCTCGCTAATGACGAAGGCGCGTTCCAGTACAGCTCCGAGATCAGCGGCCAGTTCTTCGTCT